>NZ_CAWPSZ010000005.1:0-275498 GCF_963890955.1 Pseudomonas sp. MF6747 | reverse complement strand
GATTGCCCTATACAGGGCATAGACCTAACTGCCCGTGAATGCCCGTGATTGCCCTATACAGGGCATAGACCTAACTGCCCGTGAATGCCCGTGATTGCCCTATACAGGGCATAGACCTAACTGCCCGGTAGAGACGGCCAGTGTGTTAACATGTTGGCTTGCTGCGCTCTGGTGCAGCACACAAACACTTTCCAAAGTGATTTTATGCCGCTCTTTCAGGCGGCTTTTTTTTGTCTGAAATTTGACTAAAAATAATGAGGGTATAAAATAATAGAAACAATAATGAAAAAAGGAAATTATGAAACAAGAACATTTGCTTAACGAAATTTATTCTTACACACTCATGATAGAAGGCGTGAAAGAAACCAATTACGAACGTGAAACGGAAGTTGAGTATTTAGAAGAAATAAAGAACAAGGCTCTAGAATTAATTCTGAGAAACAAACAAACGACAATTGATAATTCAATTAGGGTCATAGAAGCTGATAATGACCTAATTGCAATAATGTACACGTCAGAATTTTTAGGCGCGATTGTAGTTTACGAAAAAGGCAAGCGCGAAAAAGAAGCTTTGTTTTCGATTGTTGACGATTCTGCATATCGAAAAGTTTTCGACCTAATCAGCAGATATGAAAAAAGCCCCTTCTGAGGGCTTTTTATTTTGTAGAACTTCACTTGTTTTTTGCGCCTCGCACCTTCATTTTTTCCATAGCTTCTTTTTGAATCTGTGCTGTCTTCTCTTTTTCCTCTGCGGTTGGTTCTGGTTTAGAAAGACTTTCAGATTTAACAGCGGCTGTAACTTCGTTCTTAATGCTGTTGATAGTATCAAGAATTTCTTTACATGGTTTCTCTGTCTGCTTCAACAAAGCTCTATCTGAACTCACTACAGCAGTTTGAAAAGTAGATTTTATCTGGTCTTTTAGTTTTGGGTCGTCTGCAATGAATTGATTAACAGCCATGAGAATAGAAGCTTTATCTAATTTCGATTTCCCGGTGATTGCGTATAGGCTGTATTCTTTTTCGCCGTTTGGGCCACGTTTTTGATTCTCAAGTAAAAACATGTCGTTCGGCAATTTCCTAATTTCCTGCTCTGCTTTAACCTTGATTTCCTCTTTGTCTTTAACAGCTTTTGGTTCTGGTTTTGGTGTTGCAAAGTCAAGAACATTGCTCTTAGGATTTGCTTTAACCGCTTCAATCGTTTTTTCAATAACGTCTTCGACTGGTGCAACAGAGCTAATTGAACCGCCCTTAAGCTGGTCTACAAGGTGCGCGTATTTTTTCGGTATCACAATATCATTAGCAGGTATGCCCGCTGCTTCAAGGGCTTTATGCATTTTGATAATGTAGTTTTCGCCTCTAGCTAATGGTTCTGGAACACTATTGAAATAAGCTTTTTTTGCCCCGGACATTTTAAACGCCAGTGCTTGAGCTTCATAAGCAACAGTATTGTTTTCTTGTTTCGGCGGCATTGAATAAACATTAGAAATAGGGTTGAAATGACCTATTATATTTTCTTGCTGCTTTCCATTTTCCAACTTAACTATCTGTCTAATTTCTTCACCAATGAAAAGTTCAGAAGCTGTACCAAACCCACGGCCTGTTGACATTTGCTTAGACTTATTATTACCGGCAATAATATTATTTTCGTTAATAAACTCTAGATACTTTTGCTGTGCCTTAAGCCTTATGTTGTATTCTTCTTGCGTAATTTTTGGCTTGATACCATTTTCAGAATCAATCTTAATTTCTCTTGCTGATTTGAATACTTCAACATAGTTGTTATTTCTGTTGTAGTATCTATCAAGAATTTTCAATTTGCTTTCTAGCGCTTGCGGCTTTTCGTTTCCGATAACTGCATTTGCATTTGTATATTCAGGCTCAACGGTCGGGTTTGAAGAGATTGAACCTACTAGTTTAGGCTCTGGGTTATTAGTGATAAATCCTGCAATCTGAAATATTGGTGTGCCAGTAAATGCGTCGTTTTTATCGAACTTAATTACGTCATTTAGCAGCGCTTCTCTAGATTCTGTATCTTTGAAACTGTCTCTATATTTACCTAAAGAATCTTTACCAAATGTAATGTGCTGTGCTGACTTTTCAACCGCGTCTATCAATCCATTCTTGTATTTGTCTTTGTTGAATATTGCAAACTCAGGCTTGTTAAGATTCTGTGTTATGTACACAGAAGCAACTGCTGTATCTGATACGTGGTTTGGGATTGAAAACGGTGTATTTAACGCTTCTGAGGATTTTGCTAGATTTAGATATTGCTTGATTAACTGCTTTGCCGCTGGCTTCAATCTGTTGTCTTTTTCAAAATCGAATTGCTCTCTTAGTATTGCCATATTTCTCCTTGTTTTTATTACTTAGATTTGAGAAATCAAAAGATTTCTCTAATATTATTGTATCATTGCTACAGAATTAATCAAATCTTCGCCTTGGATTTTTGGTCAAAACCTTTAGCATTTGTTCGTTTCTCAAGATAATCTTTTTTCTCTTCTGTTGTCATATTATCAAGTTTAAATATTCCATTGAGGTATTTGATTACGCTTTCATTTGTCGCGTATCTATTCAGCAAATAATCTTTCTTTTCTGCGAAGTGCTTAATATCCAAATCTTTGATTTCAACGCCATATTCTGCAAGGTAAGGAAGCATTGCATAGATATTCTCATACGTGAAAACCTTCTGATTAGTCGTCATGAATGGTTTGATATTTATGAGCTTGCTATTTTTATCAACGCATTGCTTATTAAAGCGGTCTAGTTCGTGGGCGTGAGTGCTCATTGCTGTTTCAATCTTGTAGCGCTCTAATTCATGCTTGTGTTCTTCTGTTACAAGCGGGCCAGTGACTTCTATCCCAGCTTTAGCGAAAATGTTTAGTATGCTTTGTAGGTGTTGAGGATTGTCACAGCCTCCCAGTTCTACGCTCTCTATGCCTCTGCTGACGAACAAATCAGCAAGAGCTTTGATAGTGAAGTCATTCGGCTTATAAAGCGTTGCTGTGCCGCGCTGGAAGTCGATTACGAAGGCTTCTATATCACCGTCCTTATAATAGTAGCTGTTGCCTGACTTTCTCATTAGGTTTGAAAATCTGCTGTCGTATTGCTTGAGCCTTTCAAGCCATTGTTCTACTGTTTCGCCGGGTCTTAATTGAAGCTTTGAAGAACTGATTTCAGCATATGCAGCATTAGATTTAATCGCTTGATTTAAGAGTAAATCAAAGTCTTCTTTGTTAGCAAAATCAAGCCCAAAGTGTTTTTTTATTTCAATATCAAAGAATGTTGCATTGGTCTCAAACTTCTTAAAACCTTTGTGTGAGATTTTGAAAGTCTGAAACTTACCGCTTTTGCTGAAGAATTTTGGTTGAACGTCGAAGCCCTTTTCTAAAAGCTTTTCACTGAAATCTTTGTAGTCTGTTGCGTTAGCGTGAATTGCTTTAATGTGATTCTTCATGTCATACAAATCAATACCAAAAAGCTCTGAAATCTTGTCAGCTTCTCTAATAAATTTTAGCTTCCTTTCGGCTTCTATATCTAACAAAGATTGGTCGAACTCAAGCCCCTTATACATTATTTTAAGCTCTTTGATATACGACTTTTTTAAACTGTACTTTCTATTGTCGTAGTCGTCTGCGCCGTATTTGTTCTTTCTAACGTATCTAAACGAAATGTCAGGGTGAGAGAAATCTTTTATTGATTTAAAGTCTGTTGAATTAACCACTGAGGATATAAAATCAAAATCTTTTTTTGATAACTTCCTTTCAGCAAGATTATTGTCAAATTTACCAACCTTAAGATTCTCTGAGATTATCAGGCCGGGAAATTTCTTTCCCGTAACTTTTTGATTATTTTGCCAGCGTTGAGCGTTATTTACATTTTCTAAAAACTCGCCTGTTTTTGAGAATCTTGAAACAAATACATGAACGTCTGTTGTTTTGTCTTTATAGGCGTGTGGCATTATTATAATTTTATAATCTGGCCCAAGCTGCCATTTAACAGAAGCATGAATTATCTTCTCAACTGCTTTCCTCCTTTCGTCAAAAGTATGAGCCTCCATAGACTTTTCAAGTTCTTCATTCGTGAATGAATAGTTGTATTCAATAATCCCAACATTATCGTATCTATCCATGCCGTTATCTATACAATATTTAATTTCAGTCATAATCATTAACTTTGCAAGTTCTTCAGCATACGGCTTACATTTTTCTTGGTAATCCTTGAAGTTTACACCGTCAAATTTTGGAGGTTCTTTACCGAAAGGAATGTTATGACTAAACCCTTTACAGCGATTTTTCAGTATTGATAAGTCTATGTCTTCACCAACTTTCTTTGTAAGAACATACATAATTTTGTCTCTGAATTGACAATAAGCTTTATGTTCTCTGCTTGCGTTTCCCATATCCACGATTTCTTGATTTACGCCCTTTGAAATTTTGTTTTTCTTATATTTCTGCGGCACTGGTATTATTAGCATTACTCTCCTTTTTTTTGTTTTTGTCTTCACACGTTCTGTAAATTTCTATCGTCTTATTTCTGAGCAATGACAAAGCCTCTGTAGTGTCTTGACCGATTTTCAGATTTGTAGAATAAAGCTCTAGAGTGTTGTTGACACTCATGAACAAAACACTAATTTTATCTAAAAATAAATCGTCTTCTTTGAGAATGATTGTTTCAACAGATAAATGTAAAAGACGCCTGCAAAAATATTGGTGAAGCTTCAAATCTCGGACACTTTCTAAAGCTATGCGGTCTAGCTTGAAATCAGCTTTGAACTGCTCAAACGAATTGTAGTCAGAGCCAATATATTTAACTCTTGTATAGTCGCTTTTTTCATATACTGAAACTTGAAATTGCGCGTACAAATCAGCGAACTCATTGCTATATTCAAGCGCTGAAAATGTTTTGCTGAATTTCTGCGCACTGGTCAACAGTTCTTTTCTCAACGTCTTGTCGATTTCGTCTAGCATAACAACAAGCTTTTCGTAGTTTGCGTGCGCCTTTACTTTTGACTCAAATATCTTTCTGAGCTGGCTTCTGTTAGAAGCGGAGTTGCTTACCACAACGCCTATACGAGTTTTCTTCGCTTCACTATCATTGATAGGGATTACTTTGTCAGTAATAGCAAAAGCCACGAAACGGCTTGAGTTAATAAAGCCAAGCGCTTTTGCCATACCGTCAATAAGACGTTTGCTTTTTTGATTCATTCTAAAATCAACACGTCCTTGTTTTTTCATTTAAACAACCTCAACGTCTGTATCGTTAGGGTCAAACTTATAAAGCTCATGAACTGCTAAGAAATGTTCTGCTCCTAAAGACTTAATCAACGCCATGACATGATTAGTCGTCGCTTTGTTTTCAAGCGCTGAAATGTCCTTTTTCAGTGCTGAAATTTCAGACTCAATCTTTTGAAACTTCGGTTCCATTTTTGCAAGTTCTTTTGAAAACAATTCTCTATGATTTTTTCCACCTGCTATCAAAGCTTTTGACTTTTCAGCAAGCTCTTTATTCATTGAAACTATTGCTTCTTCTCTCTTTTCGATTCTGTCAATAAAGCTCTGATACTGAACTGAGCTTCTTACTTCTTTGAGAGCTTCTGCTACAACTTTATCTTTCGCTTTTAAATATTCTTCACTGTTATATCTTATAGCCATTTTTATTTCTCCTATATTTATTATTTTCAAGATTACAAATAATTTATAAACCTGATATTTATCAAATTACTACAAAATACTTTTATGTCAAATATGAGAGATTTTAAAAACAGATAACAATGAAAAAATGAAAAAAGAAAACTAAATATTTAAGCAGAACGGCAGTTTTGCTGGGGAAATGGCGACGCCACTTTTCTCATATCTTGCGTTATAAAGTTATCTCTTATTTAAAGCTTCGTTTTTTAGGCTTTCTGAAAAAAATATTGTGACGTCGATTCGGTGGCGTCGTGGGTGTGGCGTCGTGGTGGCGTCGAATGAAGGGCGTCACAGTGGCGTCGGTGATTTGAGATATGACCTTGAGAGAGCTTCTAGGGGCTTCTCTGGTGTTGTTTAAGAGCGTTAGAGGCTGAGAATATTCAAAGTATTTATTGCCAAATAAATATGCATTTGATTTATTATTTTTTTACATTACAATAATATTAACTAACAATAATAATTATTATGAAATCAAAAATATTGGACTTTCTGTTGCTTAGAAACAATCTAGACGAAAAGATAAAAAAAGAAAAAGAAAACGGTATTTATTACGTTAAGCAAAAAATTCTATTCTTGTGCCTCTTGCCTTCTTCCTTACTAGTAATGATATTGCCTATGCTTGGATTTCCTCAAGCGTTCTCATTTGTCCTTTCTCTTGTGTTTTACGCGCTTATGAGAGCGATTCTAGCTCAAAGAAAACTAAAGGCTAAAAACAAGCTAAAGGCTGTGAATTTAGAGCTAGCAGCCAACGGCGAGATAGAATCTGTTGGCACAACAGAAGAACCTAACGAGCTAAAGGTTTCAGAAAATGAAAAATTTGAATTAGAAGAAGAAAGCATAGCTAAAACAATCTCAACAACTGAGAGTGAAGAAGAATTAGAAAGAAGGGAGCTAATTAGACGAATAAAAGAAAAACAAAAAATGAAAGCTGGTGAATTATGATTAGAAAGACAATACTTTTAATCTTCGGGTTTCTATTCCTTTATTTTTCTGCCACTGCATATGCTAATGACGTGACATTAAATTGCGCTCAAGTTTCCGAAACCATTGGTGATAAAAATTATGCTGTGACTGGTGCAAGCCCGAAGATATGCCCAAAAGACTTTTCAGACAGAATGAAGAACTATCTGTTCTCAATTGGAGATTTTTCTGTAGATAAAGAGAACAATGCTCTAGTAATGCTTGGTGAGTATATAGGAATTATTTTGTGGTATGTGATTGCGCTTACATTAGGACTATACGCTTTATACTGGTTGATTGAGAGCGCAAGGCAAGAAAACGAAAACGCAATCAGGAATCTAATAATTACGTTAGCCGCAATCATTGCAAGCGCAATAATTGCTTATCAACCAATTTCAATGGCAATAAGCAATTACGCCTACAGGGCCTTCATATCTTCTGCAAACTACTCTTTTAGAGAGTCAATACACAATCAAGAAATGTTAACGCTTGCTCCAAAGATTGACACAACAGACAACGTTGTAAACGCTAACGTATTCGCTAACAGATTGATTCAAGTTGCATTAAGAAATGAATTTACTGAAAGATACATAAGCCAAGCAGCCTATGGAAAATTAGATAATGATTATGAATCTGATTGCATATTAATTTGCAGTAGAAAAGAAATCAGTGTGACTGAATACTTCAAGAGAGTTTATTCATGTAACAAGATTCAGCCGTTTTACTTGGTTGAAACAATGAACAACACAGAAAACTCATTGTTAGATTGGAGTCGAACACAACAAAACACAGAGATTCAATTCAATCACATTGAAGAATGTGTAGACAATTATAAGTATCAAAAAGAAATTTATGGACACGCTTACAGCAATGCGAAGATTTTGTATCCAGCTTTGAATCCGATAGGTAAGAGCTATGCTAACAGCGACATAATAGACAACGTACCTGCTGTTGTTCAAATGCTAAATAAAGTGGTTGATACACCAGAAGGCACAGTTAAATCACAGTACGGCGGCTATAAGGGGACTACAGAATCAGAAAGAATGAGTATGGTGAACTCTGGATATGTTGCAGACTATAACAAAGTAAAACCCACAGCAGCAGTTCAAGCCGCTGCTGACTATATGCTCAAGTGCGCAACTGACCTTATCGATTCAAATTCTGGAAGCTCCATTTGGACAACAACATTAAAAGATATTCCCGGCGCTGAGCCGACATTAGGGCTTCAAGCTATCAATAAATGTAGAGATTCTTTACTTGGTTCAAGTAGAACAAGCAAAACTGAGATTCTTCCGATTTATGAAGACGCCTTGAAAGCCGCGAATGAAATTCTAAAGTTGAAATGTAATCTTCCTACAGAATCATTGACAAGACAGACAGCAATTATTAATTCAAACGGTGAAGTACCGTACATGAATTCATACGCTACAAAAGCAACGAATGCTTTTACTTCACTACAAACTAGCTGTGTTTCAATAAATGAAAATGGAATCTTTCCGACTACAAGTTACACAGAAGAAGAAAGAGAGACTTCATTTAAGATTGTACAAGAAATGAAGATAGCTATAACTGGTTGGGTAATGACAGTTTATGACGCTAGAAATTTGGCAGTTGGTATGTTTTATGAAAGATATAAATCAAAATTCATGGCGTCTCAATTTTCTGAATATGGCTACACGTTTCAGTCACTACAATTTTTAGAAAGCCTAAAAGCGAGCGACGGAACTAGTTTACTAGAAGCAAATAGCACGATAATTCCTGAAATAGTTATCGAAGGCGATTTAGATTTTAACACTGCTTCGTCATATCTCAATGAGAAGATTGTTGCTGCCAAAAAAGGAACAGAATAATCTAATCAAGCAATATCTGACGAAAAAATTAACCTGTCTGATTATCTAGATAACGGCATTGCCACAATTCAAAAATCAAAATATAAAATTATCGACCAAACCATGCCAAAAAATACACAAGGCGACATGAACATGGTTAAGCAGAAAATTAGAGAAATAATATTTAGCGTATCTACAACAAAGTTAAATATTGGACTTGGTTTTGATTATGCTGGAAACCTCTTAGACTTAGTTGAAAAATGCAAAGCTTCTTCTGGTAATGATTGTAGCAATCACAAGCAAAATCTAGGTCATGCCGTTTTAGGAAATTTTGAAATGGCTAAGTTAAATTTCACAATTGGCGTGTCATTGAAGATTGTTGAAAAATTAGGCTCAGAAGCGTTAGGCAAATCTAATGAGGTTGTTGGTTCGATTACAGGAAGCTCAAGTTTTGCGGCGCTTACCAATATCATGGCGGCATTACCTAAGTACGTTATTTTAGGAATATTGGCTGCGCTAGGTATCTTGGGAACATATCTACTCTGGGTATCTGGACTTCAAGCATTAATAACTGTAGTTTTCTATGGCCTAGCAATTAAGATTTTTACTACAGCAGCAGAAATGCTAATTAAATGTTTTGTACTACCATTTATTCTAATTGCAAGAATAATAATGTCAGGTCTTTTCTTCAACCTCGACGTTTTCAAATTCTTAGTAGTTGAAACAGTTCTGTTAGTAGTTAAAGGATATATTTTAGGTAAATACATAATTCTAATATCTGAATTCTATTCAACATTTATCACAATATTGATTTCAAGCTTATTTGAAATTGTGTCAAACACTAGAGCAAATGACGGTTTCTTTATTTCATTAGCTGTTGACGCAAGTGTTTTTCCAATCGCGTCAGCAATGCAAGTGGTTTGCGTTCTTTTCGCTGCATACACTGTTGCGCTAATATTGAAATCTTTAATGCAAATATCTGATTTCAAATTTGGTAAAAATCACGACAATGGATTAGCAGCAGCGGCATTATTAGCTGTAAATGCAAACACAGTTAATAGGTCAGCAGATAAAGTTGCTGGCGCAATAAAGACAGCTAAAGGAATAAAATAAATTTAATATAAATAGTGGCCTAGCAAGCCACTTATATTAGTTTAATGATATTGTATTATGCAATAATTGTATTATAATAATAAGATAACAATGAGAATTAAATGTTTAGATTTTTAATTGCAATGACTTTCACGCTTTTCGCAAGCTTTTGTTATTCAGACGAACAGCCTGTTAGCTTTAGCCTTAGCGGCTCTGTTTCTGAACAGTGTGAGCAATTAAGAAACGAAACTAAGCAAATTATAAATTCTCAAAAGAAATCTTTGAGCTGGGCTACAGTTTCTGAGTGTATCGCAAAATTATCTAAAGACGCTTTACCTAAGCGTTATTTAGATAGCCTTCTTTACAAACCTGCGATTGATTTTCCGATTGAATTTATCACAGACCATAAAATCCCTGAAATTGAAAATCCAAGCGAACTATACAAAAACGCAAAAACAATGTTCACCGGCTTGAACTTTATTACTTTTTTTGTGCTATGCGCAATGTTCGTTATTTCGCTAATTTTCTTTATCATGGGTTGGCTTTTTAACTCGCACACAAAGCCAAACGGCGAAGTTATTGAAGACGCAATGCCAACTTTTTTCATATTTATAGCTGCAATTGTCTACATGCCATTTATTAGTGATAATTCTATAAGCCTAGCAATAATTGGAATCTCTGCAATTATGGGCGTTGTCTATCTTTTGGTTTCAATGACTTCAATTTACATGACAACCAATATTTCAACTAGCATATATTCAAATAACTATGAAAAATCACTTTCAAGCGCTCTTATAGAAAGCTCAGACGCAATAATTGAAAATGCGATAAACAACTATCTGGATATAGAAGCAGCTAAAACAAATAGAAAGAATTTAAATATAGAGTTTAATATCGTCAAAGGTCTCAACGGAAGGCCGACAATTGAAAGCGTTCAAAACACTCTAGATTGCTACTCAAAAACCAACGTTAATGTTAACTATAACAACATGCTTTTATCAGCAGATACAATGCAAAACAATAGGTGCTACGGGGAGTGGACTAAATTATCTTCAATGCAAAGTTTTGGCTTTGTTGAAAGCTCTGAGAAAGACATAGTAAGACAAGAAATTGCAAGAATGCTGATAGGATTTGAAAGCGAAATAGCAGCACTACAAGAAGAAGTAAGAAGAAATCAGTGCGTGTACACATTCGACTCAAGAAACAAAGAAAAGAAAGATACGAACTGCTTGGATTATCGAAACAACCAAGCAGTTAATGAAGGCGGCTATGCTGCATTCATTTCAGAATCTATTTCAAATGAAGAATTGAAAAGCAGAAAGAAGATACTAGTTCAAAAAATCAGAATGGCTATTAGCGAGTTAGCCAAGAAAGAAGAAGAAAAAAGTCTAGACGACTACATAAACAGAAATATTATGTTTGCAAAGAATATGATATTACTTGCACCATTCTTGACCTATGTTAATTCGATTTATCAAAATATTGGCTATAGCGATTATTTAGACTACTTCAAAAAAGCGGTAGTAGTGTTCAAAGGATACGAAATCAGCGGCACTAAGACACAGCTTCACTTGCTTGGCGAAACCAGTATGGCAAAGCTTACAATACCTGTAGAAATTGAGGCGTTCAATTTACTGTCTAAGACTTCAATATTCAAACAAACAGATTATTTCAAGCTCATGCTAGTTAAGAACAATAAAGAGTGTTTAGATTCATTCAACGCTTGCGACACATTGAAAATCTCAAATTTCGGTGAGTTTGAAAAGAACGCTAAAGAATCTGTGAGCTATCTTAGCAAGATATTTTTTGTAATGTCTGCGTTTGAAGGAAAGTCAAACAACAACCAAGCGCTTAGCTTTGCGACTATGTTAGTAAAATACAGCTTAATAGGTAGCTTGATTATGATTCTTGCCACTTTTATAGTTCCGTTTTATCACCATTCCAAAAAGCTACTTTACTTTTTTGTACTTATCTTATATTCAATCATTCAGCTAATATTTGTTATACCTTTTAGCGCCGCTCTAAAATGGTGCTTTGGTGGTGAATACGACATAATGCACGAAGTCAAACAACTTGTATTCAACACAGCAATAGAGCCTATTGTCTACCTTTCGTCATATGTTATTTACATAAATCTATGCTTCACATTCTTAGCAATCTTTAGCATAGATTTCACTGCAAGCAGTTCAACTATATCAAGTATTTTTAGTTTTGATATTTCCGCATGGCTAAATACAATAATGTCATTCGCGTTAATGATATATGTATTTGGAAAAGCGCATTCAAAATGTGAAGAAATCACAGAAAACGTATGCACACTATTTGAAGTTGCAAAATACAAAGATATTGAAAGCGAGCTATATGCATATTCAGATAAAGCAGCAAGCAAAGCTAAGAAAATATTATTAAAATAAATCTTGCACCTATTGAATTAAACATGATAAGTGCTATTATGTATAAAGAGCATTATAAAAGAGGTGTAGAAAATGAATAATGAAGTGTTTAAACATAGCTGGGCTTCTGGACTTTTCGTAGTCCTTACGCCGCTTTACTTCTTTGAAAAGTTTGCAGAATTTTTCACTAGTCATGATTTTGGCGTGAATCTTTCTATCGCCTTTTCTACTGTTCTTTGCCTTCTGGCGTCTCTGGCTCTGTTTGCGGCTATCATAGCTATAAGGACGTTCAACTATGCAGGGTTCTTTAAAGCGGTCGGAAACAGGCTTATAAGCGTCATAAAAATCAAAAACTAAACATGGAGATAGGTAAATGAAAACAGGATTATTGACAGCACTTGGCTTTTGCTTAATAAGCACGTCATTTCTTGCAAGCGCAGATACAGTTAAGAAACTCAACCCGGCAGAAGCTATTCCAGAACTTTTAGGAACGTACAAGATTTTTCTTGATAACGATTTTGTTAAAAATGGAACAATCACAAAATACGGCATATCTTTCGGCTTCCCCCTAGATTTATATGCTCATGAAGAAAAAGGCAATATTATCAATCTGTACACTACAAAATCTGGATTAGAGCCTAAACAAGAAGGAAATTGTAAAGAACCTGAAATTGCAAAAGACGGATATTGCTTTAGAGTGATACAAATGTTGAAAACTGGAAATGGTCAATACAACCTAAAAGAAGGTAGAAATGAGATTAAAATTGAAAAAATCTAACCCTGTGAGAAACTGAGAGCCGCTTTGATAGCGGCTTTTTTTCGCCTCAGATTTACCCTCGGGCCGGGGATTTTTAGGGTTCATGACGCGAAGCATAATGAGCGCTGAAAAGACGTGGCAATCATGCACCGAACCACTGACCGAAACCCTTATCCAACAAAACTATAAAAAATACTTTTAAATCAGCAAAATATATTAAATATTATTTTCACCATTTACCAAAAATTACAATTATCAAAAATCATATTTTGCGCCTTATCCATTAAAACATTAAAAAACCCGTCCAAAACAAAATAAATTGAAAATATAGACCTTCACGGATTTACTTTTCATAAATATAATGATATTATGTAATTGAGCTTGTAATTATTCAAGCCAATCATAAACAACAAGAGGATAATTATGAAAAAAGAAAACACTGATTTGGAAAAAGAAGCACAGGAAATATCAGACGCTGATTTTAGAGAGCTGTCAAAACCTAACGCTGAGCCACCAAAGCCAAAAGAAATACCAGCACCAAAAGCAATAATTGGGATTTTAAGAAACTTTCCAATACCACTGACGCTATTTATGTTCCTTCCGCTATGCATTATTGCAAGCATGCAACTAGACAATCTTAATATTGTGAATATCTTCACTATAAATTTAGTTGTGCTATTAATGTTTGGCACATATGCAGCAACAGCAAAATTCTATAAATATATTAATCACTATCATTTCTCACAGCTTATAGCCGCTGTTTTAATGTTTGTGTTTAATTACTGTTTTGTACCAACAGACAAAATAAACGCCGCCTTCGCTGCTACATTCTTCATAGCAATTGCAGTGCCCTTTTTGACATTTAAGCTTTTCTTATACGCAACAAATAAAGCAGAACAGTCAATCAACAAAGCGATAGAAAATAATAAATCGAGAGGGAACCTAATTTTCTTTAGCTTTTTTGCTTGTTGCTTATCAGTAATAGGCTCGTACATATATTTTACAAGCTGATTAAAAATACGCTGATAAAACGTCATTACCTGCTCATGCAGGTTTTGTTGTTTCTGAATCTTTGTTTCTGATTTATATCTACTACAATATTATAGTATTTGTTCTGGGCGGCATTCTGCCGTTGGTGGTTATTTCTTTTGAGACAGAAATAGGGTTTTCAGGCTGTTATTTTTCTCGCTCATGCAATTTAACGTCAGAAAAGATTTAAGAGCTGTAAACGCTCCTTAGAACGTCAAACCTGACGTTCTGCCTTTCATTGCTTCACCAAAAAGCGAAGCTTCCCAGAGGGAGTAATGCTTTATGCTCTAAAATTTCTTTAGCTGCTTTTTTCCTTAAATCAAAAAACAAAAAAACATTTTTCCTTATTCCTCTTATTTGTTTTTATCTTATTAATATATATATAGGGTTTCGGCTGCAACTCAGTTGGATTTCGGCTGCAACTCAGTTGGGTTTCGGCTGCAACTCAGTTGATAATATTTTGTTAGTATTTTCAATATTTCGGCTGGTAATGCATTTGACTTTTAAAAAATACATGCAACAATGATACTAACCTAATAAATTAAGGAAATTATGGAAACTCAAAAAACTACAGATAATATTCAATATCGTAAAGAACATGGCTTAACAACAATAAAAACTGCTGAAAACGTGGTGCCAGTTTTTAAACTGTTCATGCTAGTGTCAATGTTTGGCAAAAGCGCGGGAACGAAGAGAGAACCAAAGGTTTACGGCTCTTTAGGCGAGTTTTCAAATGTTGAAATAGATATGATTAAACTATCTTTCTTTGATATGAAATTCCTTCTTGCGCTATTAAAAGAGATAGACAGTAGGCTAGAAGTAAATTCAAAGCTTAGCTCTGACGCACACCTAAAAATCGAATTCGACAAAATATACACAAGAATGGGCTTAAACCCTGTGATTTATAGGTCTATTGAAAAACGCAAAAGAACTCACGAAACACTTAAAAGACTTGTGAAAATATCTATGCAATATGGATATGACAACAAGCTATACATTTTTAACATATTCTCAGATATTGAAATTGATAACTTCAACGTAAGAGAAGGCTATTCAAAGTCATTTGAAACAATGAGCGTGAATGTCAGTAAAAAGTTTATTGATTCTTCTAGAGAGTCCACGCAAAAATTTATAGGAATGATTGAAATACCATTTTTAGAAAAACTTGGCCCCGTTGCCTCAAATCTGTACATGTACATAATGGCAAATACAGGCTTTAATTTCATACCTAGAAGCGTGTTAATTGATAGGCTTGATTTGTATTCATACGCCGACGAAAAGAATCAGAATTTAGAGATAAAGCGTGCATTTGAGAAACTTCAGATTGAAGGCGTAATATCAAATTCAAAATTTGTTTACGATAAGTTGCATAAAAGACAAATGAGCCACGTTTCTTTCACATACAAAAAACAAAGCAAATTAAGCACAAAAGAAAAATCAAGAGCCAACAACAATCAAGCTCACAGCGATTACTTCACAAAAAGACTAAACCAAGTAAACGAAACAATCGACTCAAACAAAAAGTTTGACATGTTAGAATTTTTATTTGACAAAGATTCAAAGTAGTGTAATTTGAATTAAGTGTTATTTCATATGCACGTTTTTATTATTGTTAGATACAAGCTTTACAGACCGCCTAAACGGCGGTTTTTTTGTGCCTTTAAGGTTGGTTTATGAGTATCGTTTGATAGAGCTTGTGCGCGGCAATAACTCAAGCAATACGGGGGCTTTAAAGCTTCTGAGTGGTACAAGCTTTCTAAAGAGCATGTGACATTTTTAGGGCATAAAAAAAGCCCTGCAATGCCCGCTAGTGCCCGTGAAAGGGCACTGAGAGGCACTACAAGGCTTTATACGTCTAGTATTGAATCAACATAGCTTTCAATCGTGTAGCCGTGCTCCAAGAGATTGATAGGCTCATTTATGAGCGGTGCAGCTTCTTTCAACTTGGTGAAATGTTCGTTGAACGAAAGCACATAACCATTCTTGAAAATTACCGTGAAATGGTCTACTTCTTCAAAATAGACTTTCTTGTTTCTGAAATAAATTGCATGAATGTAGTCATGCAAATGGCTGTATGTCTTCAATCTCAAATCTATGTCGTTTGTTAACTGCTCGATAAAATCAACGTCCACTTTGATAAAGTCTTTAGCCTTTCTATTTTCAGACATGATTTTGAATTCAAGCTTGTCTTTTTCGTCCTTCAACGATTTTATTTTAGCTTCGACTTCAACGATTTTCTTTGTGTAAAGCGCCGGTAGCATTTCACCAGACTCTAACAAGCTGCTTATAGTTTCCTGCAAGCCATTGTAAATACGTTCTTCCTTTTCAAGCTTAATCATAAGCTCTTTTTTGCTTTCTAAATGAACATTTGAAAATGATTCATTGTCATTGTTAAGCAATGAATTAAAGTCAAAGTGGTCACTTGCTTTGAAGAAGTTTCTAATGAACTCGTCATATCTTGTAGTGACAGTTGTAGCAGTGATACACGTTCCAATTTGGCTGGCTGAACAGCTTAAATAGAAGTATTTTTTGCCCCTGCTGGTCAACTGGTGTTGACGTAGTGGGCTTCCGCAAAAACCACATTTTGCTAAGCCTGTAAAAATATTATTTTGCTGCTGCGATTTCTTCCCTCCACGTTTTCCAAGGCGTTCTTTGAACGCCCCACGAACTGCTAAAATTTCTTCTTCTGTGAAGACTGCGGGGAAAACATTTTCAAATTTTTCGCCATTGAATTTGTAAGAGACGCCCCCGGTTGTCTCGCTGTGGCTTGTCTCATATGGGCGGTGGTGCCCAAACAAACAATCTTCGTGAATTAATTTTGTAATGTAGTCGCGATTCCATACCCGTAAAGAATTTTGTGAATTGACTAACTGACAGGCTCTTTTAATCCCGAAACCCTTTGTCGTCATTAAATCTACAATATATTTTATTTCTGCGACTCTTTCCGGGACTGGCTGATAATTCCCTTTTTCGTCAACGCGAAGCCACCACGGGGCACGCTTGGACATAGCAGGGTAAATACCAGTAGCAAGGCGTTCTTCTTTACCAGATACAAAACCTCGCCTTTTTCCAGAAAAATAGGCTTTTTGACGATTGGATTTTTCAAGACTTTCATTGTGTGCGCGCTCATTTATCACAGTAATCATAATGATTTGTTCTAAATGATTTTGAGCTTCAATATCGTAAAGTCTTTTATCTGAAAGCGTGAAAATTTTAATATGCTTATGCAAAATATCAGTAATGATTTTTACTGTATTTAAACCCTTCTGACGTGAAATCCTGTCGAAACCCTCAACGATTAGGTAAGAACCTTTTTCAATTTCACCGTTTTCTACTTTCTGCAAAAATTTCGCGAATTCGGCGGTTTTTAAGTTTTTTGCGTTTTTACCGCGAAAGCTTGAAATCCCTAAGTCTTCAAATGACTTAACAATTTCTGCGTTATGAGTGTCTAGAAAATTCTGAATCAGGTCATTCTGGCGGCGTACAGAATCGCCCCCAAACTGCTCGCCTTGCGCGGCAGACGAATAGCGTAGGTAGCTATATGTTTTGACCTTTCCGCTAGCGGTGAGGTTGTCTGTGTAGATTGTCTTTGCCATGCTGAAAACCCTCAGAGTCAGCGGATTTGCTGACTGTAGCTGTGTTTTGAGAGTTTTACTATGAGGCCGGTTTCAGCGGTTCAACATCGTGCATCAGCAGGCACATTGCCGAGCGCGCTTCTACCTGCGGCCGCCAGGCACACAGGCAATATTCGGGAATCACCCGGCAGCCCGGGCAACGCTCGGCGCGCGAACCACGGTTGAGGAATGGGCGCACGGCCCGCGCCAGCCGTTGGGTACGCAAACGGGAAACGGCATGGCTCATCGGGCGTAACCCGTAGAAGGGAAAATCGACACTGGGGGAACTCGAGACAGGCTTAAGTGGCGGCAGTTTAGCAGAGCCGCCGGCACTTCTGAGCGATACGCCTGGCTGTAGTGGCAGGCGCTCACCTATAATTGCGCGCCACTGAACGCACAGCGCAGTGGCTGGTCTATGCACCAGTAACCGAATCAGGAGATTTTCATGCTGCGTTCCATGCTGCGTCTTGTTGCCCCATCCGTCGCCCTTGCGCTGGTATTGCCCATGGGCGCCCACGCGGCCTCGCTGCTGGAGGCCCAAATGAACAGGAAGCTGCAAAGCGTCGCGGCCGAAAGCAACAAGGACCTACCCCGGGAAATCGACGAAAAAACCCTGGAAGTGGCCTACACCGTTGAAGGCATGCAGCTGATCGATCACCTCAGCGTGCAACCTGACCGGGCCGAACAGATGCGCGCCAACCCCAAGGCCGTGTATTTCCAGCTGGGTCAAAGCGTGTGCCTGAACAAGGGTTACCGCGAGTTGATGGCCAAAGGCGCTGTGATGCGCTATGACATCTCCGAGAACAAGACCAACCGCCCGGTGGCGTCGGTCAAGTTTGTCGAGGCCGATTGCCCGGCACCTGCCGCAGCGAAGAAGAAAAAGTAACGATTGCTCCACCGTCGCGCGCTGCTGTCCTGTGGCGCGCACATCCCTCGCTGTCTTTGCTTGCCAACAACTAAACTGCTTGATGTGCGGCCAATAACCGGTTGCCAGCCAAGGGTTTTTCGGCTCATGATCAAGTCATCCCGACAGCCTGCTCCGCGCATTTTCCAAGCCGTTCTGTAACATTTTCAGGGCAAAAGAGGGTTGCCCTCCTGCGACTTGCAGTGCAAAGGTTTCCAAATCACAAGGAACATACAGAGCCCGCTTTGCCGCTCGGTGCACACCGTGCAATGCCCCTGGCGTGCAGCGACACATGCAGTGTCGTGGCCGCGGACGAATACCTCGCCGAGGGCCCAGGTTCTGTGAAGAAGGAGAAGTTGAATGCCTTACGAATCGAATGACCGCCTGCTCCGTCATTTTGAAGAACACGGGACCGACCTCACTCAGCAGGTCGACGCGCAACTCCAGCTGGTCGCGCCCAGCAGCCCGAACATTCCCCTTTATCGCGACATGATCCTCACCGTTCTGCGCATGGCCCAGGACGACCGCAACCGTTGGAACGCCAAAATCACCTTGCAGGCGATCCGCGAGCTGGACAATGCCTTCCGCGTGCTCGAACAGTTCAAGGACCGCCGCAAGGTGACCGTGTTCGGCTCGGCGCGCACACCGGTTGAAAGCCCTTTGTATGCCTTGGCCCGGGAAGTCGGCGCCCAGCTGGCGCAATCGGACCTGATGGTGATCACCGGCGGTGGCGGCGGCATCATGGCGGCAGCCCACGAAGGCGCCGGCCTGGAGCACAGCCTGGGGTTCAACATTACCCTGCCGTTTGAGCAGCACGCCAACCCGACCATCGATGGCACCGAGAACCTGCTGTCCTTCCACTTCTTCTTCACCCGCAAGCTGTTTTTCGTCAAGGAAGCCGATGCGCTGGTGTTGTGCCCTGGCGGGTTCGGCACCCTGGATGAAGCGCTTGAAGTGCTCACCCTGATCCAGACCGGCAAAAGCCCACTGGTGCCAGTGGTACTGCTGGATGCTCCAGGCGGCGGCTTTTGGCAAGGGGCTCTGGACTTTATCCGCAGCCAACTGGAAGCCAATCGCTATATCCTGCCCACCGACCTCAAGCTGGTCCGACTGGTACACAGTGCTGAAGCAGCAGTGGACGAAATTAACCAGTTCTATGCCAACTTCCACTCCACGCGCTGGTTGAAGCGTGAGTTCGTGGTGCGCATGAACCATCCGCTCAGTGAACGGGCGCTGGCCCATTTGCAAAGCGAGTTTGCCAGCCTGCGGCTGAGTGGTGAATTCCAGCAGCTTGCCTATACCGGCGAGGAGCACGATGAGCCGAGGTTCAGCCATTTAACGCGCTTGGTGTTCAACTTCAATGGCCGCGATCAAGGCCGACTACGAGAGTTGGTGGATTACATCAACTTGCCGGAAAACTGGGCACAGGCTCAGGGGAAAGCGCAGCAGCGCGTAACGCCCGAGCCAGCATGATTTTTTGAAGGCAAAAAAAAAAGGCCCACTATTTTCATAGTGGGCCTTTTTAATTTACCGAGTTCGATGAGGTACAGCAGATTCGATGTGGGAGCTGGCTTGCCTGCGATGGCGTCACCGCGATCCACTGGAAACCGAAGTGTCCGCGTCGCAGTCAAGCCAGCGCCTACATTCTAAATTTCAGCAGCTCGAAAGCTCAGTCTTCCATGTCTCGGCCGCTTAGCAGGCGGCTGATCATGTCCATCGAAAACCCGCGATAACTCAGAAAGCGACCTTGCTTCGCACGCTCCCTGGCATCAATCGGAAGATGGCCGGCAAACTTGCGGCGCCAAGTATCTTCCAACTGCGACTGCCAACTGATACCGCACTCACGCAGGGCGAGGTCGATATCAGCGCGTTGCAGACCGCGCTGGCTCAGCTCTTCGCGAATTCGCGCCGGGCCGTAGCCGGAGCGCGCGCGGTAGGAGACAAAGCTTTCCAGGTAACGCGCTTCCGACAGAAGCCCTTCTTCCGTTAAGCGGTCGAGGGCAGTTTCGATCATCTCGGGCTCTGCGCCACGCTGACGCAGTTTACGCGTCAGCTCGACTCGACCATGCTCGCGTCGAGCGAGCAGGTCCATCGCAGTGCGCCGAACGGCGACGAGTGTATCCAGTACAACAGTCATCGTTTGCTTCAGATGTCAGTATCAGCTTCTTCGACTTCTTCCACCGGCTCGCGATTGGCAGCAGCTTTCACGTCTGGCGCTGCGGTCAGCAACTTGTCGCGAATCTGCTTCTCGAGCGTGGCGGCGATATCCGGGTTGTCTGCCAGGAACTTGGCCGAGTTGGCCTTGCCCTGACCAATCTTGCTGCCGTTGTAGGCATACCAGGCGCCGGACTTCTCGACGAAACCGTGCAACACGCCCAGGTCGATCATCTCGCCGTTCAGGTAGATACCCTTGCCGTAGAGAATCTGGAACTCAGCCTGACGGAAAGGCGGAGCCACTTTGTTCTTCACGACTTTAACGCGGGTTTCACTGCCGACAACCTCGTCACCTTCCTTCACCGCGCCAGTACGACGGATGTCCAGACGGACCGAAGCGTAGAACTTCAACGCGTTACCACCAGTGGTGGTTTCCGGGCTGCCGAACATCACGCCGATCTTCATACGGATCTGGTTGATGAAGATCACCAGGCAGTTGGCGTTCTTGATGTTACCGGTGATTTTACGCAGCGCCTGGGACATCAAGCGGGCTTGCAGGCCCACGTGCATGTCGCCCATTTCGCCTTCGATTTCAGCTTTCGGTACCAGGGCTGCCACGGAGTCGACCACGATCACGTCGATGGCGTTGGAGCGCACCAGCATGTCGGTGATTTCCAGGGCTTGCTCACCGGTGTCTGGCTGGGAAACCAACAGGTCGTCTACGTTGACGCCCAGTTTGCCGGCGTATTCAGGATCCAGGGCGTGCTCGGCGTCGACGAACGCACAGGTGGCGCCCATTTTTTGCGCCTGGGCAATCACCGACAGGGTCAGGGTGGTTTTACCGGAAGATTCAGGGCCGTAGATTTCAACGATACGGCCTTTTGGCAGGCCGCCAATGCCGAGTGCGATGTCCAGACCCAGAGAGCCAGTGGAAATAGCCGGGATCGCCTGACGGTCGTGATCGCCCATACGCATTACGGCACCCTTGCCGAATTGACGTTCGATCTGACCCAGGGCCGCAGCCAAGGCTTTCTTCTTGTTGTCGTCCATTAAAGTCCTCACGTAATCAATAAGGCCTGACGGCCAACACCTGTATAAGTAGACAGTATTGTTCCACAAAGATCGAAGATCGCCTACCCCTGTTTTTCTATTTCTAGTGCAGCTCGTCGCAACAAGCCCTCAAGCGCGGCCTTTACCGTTTGTCGGCGGACCTCGTCGCGGTTGCCGGGGAAGTGCGCAAGCTCGGCCGTCACCTCTTCGCCAACGCCAAAAGCCAGCCAAACGGTGCCGACCGGTTTGTCCGGCGAACCGCCGTCAGGCCCGGCAACACCGCTGACCGCCACGGCAAAGCGCGACAGGCTTTTTTCCTGTGCACCACGGACCATCGCCTCCACCACTTCCTGGCTGACAGCGCCGACTTTGCCGAACAGCTTCTCCGGTACGCCCAGCTGCCGGGTCTTCTGCCGGTTGGAATAGGTGACATATCCCGCCTCGAACCAGGCCGAACTGCCCGGAATCCGCGTGATGGCTTCGGCGATACCGCCGCCGGTGCACGACTCGGCAGTGGTGACGTGGGCGTTAAGCACCTGCAAACGGCGACCCAGTTCAGCGGCCAGTTGAGTGATTTCCTTCACGGTCGACTCCAGAAGTAGGCGGGGATTTGCCTACCCTACAGGAGCAAATCGCACACGCAAGCGACAGACTGGATCAAGATGCTAACGCCCGACGGCGCGCACGTACGCTTGGCAGGCACGTAAGGCGATCAGGGCGTTATCGCCGTCGTCGGTGATGGCGATAATTCGCTGAGCATGCGCCGGGTCAAGTTGGGCTCGCGGGGTTGCATGAACCACGCCGCTGGCGGTGGCGGCGGTTGGCACTGAGCAATTGAGGCTGCGGTCGGTGGCGTCGAGAAGGACTGACAACCGCACATCAGCAGTGGCCAGGCGGTCGCGCAGAGCAGCTTGGTTATGTTGGGCATCGTTCAACTCCTGTACGTGTTGCTGATCGTTGGCGCTGAGCTGCTTCTCCAACGCCAACCGTTCTTTTTGCTCAGCCAGGTGTTGAAGCAAAACCGCCTGTGCCTGTACATCCGCCTGGCGCTCGAGCTGCGAGCCATAACGCCACGCCTGCACTTGCCAGGTCACGACCACCAGCAGGCAAACGCCGATCAGCCGTAATGCGCCTAAGAAACGCATAACACCGCCTTAGCCCGCGCCCACACTTGCAAACGGTCCTCCAGCCCGTTCAGGCCGCCATTGATGCGGCGGGTAATGGTGGTGAACTGGTCTTTGTCGGCCAGCTCATTCAAGCCGTTGCTCTGCCAAAACCACGCCGCGGACTCACATGCCCACTGTGGCTGTTCCAACAGCTGCGGCTGTCCGAGCAGGCGATCGTCGCCGAACAATGCCTGGCTGCACGCCAGGTAGTTACGCCGCCCGGTGATCTGGATCAGTCCCCTGCCCCGATACTTCTGGCCATCGCCGTCCGCTTCGGGGGTGTTGCCAAGGCGCGCGGCCAAAATGCCGGTGTCGTATTTGCTGAGGTATTGGTCGCTGCCCAGTTCGCGCACGTAGCGCAGCTCACCGGATTCGTGGCCGACCTGCGCGAGGAACGCAGCGATGCGCTTGGGTTGGCCGATCTGGAACCTGGACATTGCAGTGTTCAATGCGGACAAAAAAAGGCCCGCAACAGGGCGGGCTCCGGGCAGGATTTGAACCAGTTGAGAAAGCGTTATAGCCATGGGTCCTCACTCGGCCGCGGATAAACCGTTGGCCATAATCGTGCATCGATAACTCTCGCTGCGCTTGCCACTGGAGGTCACCGTCTTGATCGACCAACGGCCGCGCATGAAGTCGGGCCACGATTCGTCCAGCAGCAACAGGCCTTCAGCGCCGAACAAGGGGTTTCCGGGGCAGATCACATTAACTTGCATCCCTTCGCGGCCCACTCGGCGCATCTCGCCCTCCGCAGCGGTTCTGGCTTCGGCCTCGTTCTGGTAGCGCTGCGTCACCACCTTGAACGGCGCGATGCCCACCTGCACCACCCGTTGTTTACCGGCTGCCGCGTCCCACCAGGACGTTTGTGCGCCCAGGTAAGTAGCGCGGCTGGTTTGGGTAAAGCTGGCGGTGATAAACGCGCGATCACCCGGACGATTGTCGCGGGTGATCGACAACGGCACGACCGGCAAGACCTTGCCCGACAGCGATTTTGTCTGCCCTTTGCGGCCCAGCACATACAGCTCGTCGACAGGCTTGGCCACGGCATCGAGGCGATTGGCCAGACGCGTGAGAAACGCCATGTCACTTTCATTGGTCTGGTCGATGTGCGGGATATGCTCGCCTTCCAGATCAGGCGCCACGCGCGGTGAAAAACCGTAGCGCGTGGTCAATTGGCGAAACAGCGCACCCAGGCTGATCGGCCCGTGACTGGCGGTGCGCCGCTTCTTGAATTCGGGCTCATCAAAGGGCGCCGCCGTCGCCACCAGCACCAGACGCAGCGGGAACAGTGACGGTGTGCGCTGGGTGATTTTGAAGCGGCCCTTGTCCACCAGGCCCGACTCCCGATACCCGATGCGCAGGCCGATACGCCCGCCCAGGCTGGGCAGCCCTTCAAGGCCCTCGATGTCGAGTGTCAGCTTGAGCTGGTCGGACGTAAAGCCGGCCATGTCGGTATGCTCCCACTCCAATAGCCGCTCATTGAGGAGTGCGGCATTGGCACCGTAAATCTCCACCACGGGTGTAAATCCAAGTGTCATGGTTGCTCCTTAATCCCAGGCCGTAACCGGCTGCCTGGCCACGGGCTGGGTATCCAGCTCAGGCACAATCACATTGACGCCTGCCGGCAATACCGCGCCCTGTTCGGCCAACTGCGGATTCAAGCGCCACAGCACCTCTTCGGCGGCATCATCACAGCGACGGAGCTCGCGATAGAGCAACAGGTTGACCGAGTCACCGGCAATACTTCGAACCTTACGCATTGACGAATTCCTCCAGTACCAACACCCAATTGACCACCATGGCCGTGCCGTCATCGATCACACAGGACTGTTTTTCGTCCACCGATTTGATGGTCCACAGCCCCCAGTTCAGGCCTACGCCATCGACCAGCGGCAACGGCACACGCTGGGCTTGCAGCGCACGCAATTCGTCCATCCGCGCCATGCCCAGCGCGCGTGCAGCCTTGCCGCCGAATGACAGCGTTTCGAGCGCCTGGCCAACTTGGGTGGATTTGGGCTTGCCGGAAACGATATCCAGGCTGCCCCACCCCCCACTGCTCAAACGGTCCAGGGTGTCGTAGGCAAACCCACGGGACAGCCCGAAAATAAACGGGCCCAACGCCATTTGTTGTCGCATCACACCACTCCTGTATCGGTCAGGGCCGAGTCACGTCGCGTCGCCAGCAGGCTGTCCATCGACAGCGGCGAGAATTGCGCCTCGATCTGTTGCACCACGATCGCGGCCAGTTGTTGTGGGTTGGCCTGCTCGGGTGCGTTGATGGTGATTTGCGGCGCGAAGTTGACTTGGCGGTTGTCGGCTTGAGCGCTACTGAGTTTTTTGCTGGTCTCGCCGGGTGATGGCAGACGGTCATCGGAGCCCATCAGTTTTTCACTCAGCCAGGCGCCGATATCACTGCCGGCAAACGTACCCAGCGCGCCGCCGACCACTTTGCCGATGGCACCGCCAGCGACACCGCCCATGACCCCGCCCAGCACTGTGCCAGCCCCCGGCACCACCGAGCCGATCGCCGCCCCGGCGAGCGTGCCGAGCGCGCGGCCAACGGCCATGCCCGCAAATTCGCCAGCAACGCCACCGGCAACGCCGCCGCCGACTGACCCTACCGTGGTGCCGACGGCTTTACCCAGGTTCCCCGACATCGCGCCCTGGACAAGGTCAATGCCAGCACCCGCCAGCACCACGCCAAGGGAGCCTCTTCGTGCGACCTTACTGGCTCTCGCAGTTCGTGAAGGCTTGTCTGCGGAGTGATCACCGCGCGGCGTTTCGTTGCCTTTAGGTGTGTTCTGGCTGGCTGGCGCGCTCACCTTGCCTGGTGTGGTATCGCCGCCTCCGAGAACCTTGCCGGCGACCTTCTCGAACACCTTGTCCTTCACCGCATCGAACACACCAGAAAACACCGGCCCCAGCGCCGCGCCAGCCAGCGTTACAGCGGCCGTGGTCTTGGGCAGCGCCTCGGCCAACCAGCCCACGCCCGTCACCAGCCCGGTCATCGCGGTCAACGAGGTGTCCACGATCGGCGCCAGCGCGGCATCCTTGGCGGTATCCAGCCGCGTGGTGCTGGCCTCGAAGGCTTGACGACGTGCCTGTGTGGAGTCTGCGCGAACCGCTGCCGAACGCAGGACCGAGCCTTGTTCGCCAAGTGTCGACGTCGCGTACACCGACTTGTCGGCCACCAGCGTAAACGCCTGCTTTACCGTGTCGATGGCGGGCACCAGGCTCAGAATCGACTGGTTGCCATCGAACAATTGAGTGGCCAACGCCGCTTGTTTCTCAGCCGGTTGCGCCTTGAGCGCTTCAAGCACCGTGAGCAGGGTCTGGGGCGCATCCTGCTGCATCCCGCCAGCGAGCAACGTGGGATCAAGCTTGAGCGTCGCCCACGCGTTGCGCTGGCTTTCAGAAGCGCTGTCGCCTTTGGCCAGGGTGCTGCTGATTTTTTCCAGCCCGACACCCGCTGCACTCTTGCTGTTGCCGGCACTGAGCAATGCCGCCGAAAGCGCCGCTGCCTGCTCGGGGCTCATGCCCGCGGCGGTGGCCGTACCCCCTGCGCGCTGCACAATCGCGCCGATATCCGCCGCTTCTGCCTTGAGCGAAACATGGGTGCCCAACACATTGGTCGCGTCAGCCAGGTCCCGGGTTTGCTCGCGGTCGATTTTCATCGACTCGCGCCAGCCGCCCATCATGTCGCCGGCATTTTTGACGTCGACCTTGAAGGCCGTCGCCATGATGGCTGCGTCGCGGGCGAACTGGGTCAGGTCGTCCTGACGAGCCGCGCGGTCGATATTGCCCGAGGCATCCTTGCGGTCGCTGCCGATGCCGGACCGGGCGGCCACATACTCGACCTGTGCCAGGTCCACGGCGCTTGCACCGCTCGCCGCTACCATCGGTTCCGACGCCATGGCCAAGTTGGTTTCGCGCAGTTGTTTGCGCTGGCGGCCGACAAACATCAACAACTGATCCAGGTCAGTCATCGCGGCATCCAGTGCGTGCGAGGGTTTGCGCGCCTCAGCGGGGGCTGCAGCTTTTGCTGCTCCCGCGCCTTCGCCAGCTTCAACTTGCCGGGCGTCCATCATCTTGAGCAGTGAGGCGTTGAACAGCTCGAGGGTATTCACCAGCCGATCCTGCCCCGCCGCCAGGAGATTGATCTCAAGGCTGGCAGTCGCCAGGGCCAACCCCAGACTCGCGGCCTCTACCGGCATCGCGCCCGAGGGCCCGGCGAGTGTTGACGCAATGGGTTTGATACTGGCCTGCGCCACTGCGGTGTCACGTGAGCCCAGCGTCAGCTCGCCTTCCGTGGCGATGGCTGACGGGCTTGCATGGTTATTGCCTGCCATACCGCTCTACTCCTGTTTGACGCCAAGGCGAGTGATCGCGATGTCGTAGCGGCGCAATGCTTTTCCGGCGTCCCAGTCGAGGATCTCCGCCTCATTGACCGAGTAAATCAGTGGCACCACATCGAGGATCACTTCGATGTCGCGCTCCGAAAGAAGTCCGCCGGTTTGTTTAAAAAATCGTCGATGCGCTCCTGCAGTTCCGTCCAGTCGGGAACGGTCAGCCCGGCCAGATCGGGGATCATCAGGCCGGTGCAGTGAGCGGTGATGAATTCGGCGCGTTCTTTGTTGGTGGCGAGTTTCTTCATGGCCTTGGTAGCGCGCAGGGCGGGCATTTCCAGGCTCAGTGCGGTCAGGTTGCGGCCGGCGGCATCAAGAGGCAGCAGCAGGTGCACCTGTTCATGCTGCGACGGTTCATCGCGTTCGCCGAGGAAGAACGACGCAGGCCGCGTCGACATTTCATGTACGTGTTGAGCAATGCTCACGTAGTCCGGGCGCTTGAGCTGATCGAGTTCTTTTTCCGACAGGCCGGTGGCGAGTTTCGCCAGTTCAAAAAACTGGTCGTCCTCGTCATCACCGGCCCGGGCCAGCGCGGTTTTTTGCGCGGCGTAGAACAGCGGCTTGAGTTGAATCTGCTGGATCGTCGCGCCGGTGTCGGCGGTGATCGGAGACAGCAGAATGTGCAGCGGTGGCATCCAGGCCATGGGGCAATTCCTTGTTTAAGCGTTGTTGAAAGCAGCGCGAATCTAAAGCTGAGCGCGGTCGATGTGGGAGCTGGCTTGCCTGCGATGGCATCAGCTCGGTACACCAGGCACACCGAGTCGCCTGCATCGCGGGCAAGCCCGGCTCCCACATTGACTGTGCTCACTTCAGGTCACGGTAGCCCTTAAGGCATCAGCACCGCGCGGCGCGCATCGCCGAGAATGTCGACACCGTTGAGCATGAACTTCTGGGTGCGCACGTCGATGTCGATCACCGAAATGCCGTTTTCCAGACGATTGTAGGTACGGCAGGACAGTTCCAAAGTGGTGGTGACCTTGTCGCCCATCTTCAGCTTCGCCTCCTCCAGGGATTTGAGTTTGCCGCCGACGGTGTGGTAGGTGAAATAGGTCTTGCCATCCTGGTCCTGACCGGCTTCACGCACGTTCAGCAGAATGTCGTCGCCCATACGCACGCCCAGGGCCAGCATGATTTCCGGCCCGGCACCTTGCAGAACCAACTTGGCATTGAGCACCTTGCCGCTCTTGGCCATCTCTTCGGCGATGAAGCGCCCGCCGGACATGGATTCCATGTCGAACTCGATCTTTGGCGGGGTGAACTCCTCCACCGTCGCGGACAACGGCAGGCCTTGAAGGGTGGCCGCAATGGCCTGTCTTACACGGTTGGTAAACATTAGAGAACGTCCTCCAGGAACTGCTCGATGATTTCATCGCGGGCATTGAGTTGGTAAATCATGTGTTCGTTCGGCGCGTAGCGGCCGTAGTCGATGACGATGAACCAGGTGCCGTTCTTGTACTTCTCGACACTGTTGAGCTCCGGGTGCAGGTACACGCTGCCGCCGGGGATGGTTTCGTCGGCGACCAGGGTTTGCAGCCAGTCGTTGATGCGCTTGACCTCCTGGTCCATGAACGACTTGGTGAGGTTCTTGGCCATGGCTTTCTGGCCGGCCTTGACCAGCTTGCGGCTGATGGCATCTTCCAGGCCGACGTAGCTGATGAACTTGCCGGTGATGGAGCGGTTACCCAGCAGCGAGAAGCCGCCGAGGATGGTGCGCGCGTAGTAGCTCACGCCATAGCGGTTGAGCAGGTCGCCTTCGGTGGAGGTGTCGAGGATGTTGTACTCGACCACGCGGGAAACGTCCTCGGCGAAGGTCACCTGGTTGCCCGGGCTTTCCCATTGCTTGACCTTGGCCAGTGCAGCGATGGCCAGCGAGGACGGCGACAGGAACACGTTCTTTTTCGCCGCTTTGGAGTATACCGACGGCATGTTGTGCACCAGCAGGCAACGGTCGAAACCGAGGTCGGCACCGCCCAGCTCGCCGCTGTAGGTCACTTGGTCAGCAACCGAAGCATCCTTGCCATCCAGCACCACACGGGCCTTGATGCGTTTGCCGAAAGAGGCGAACTCACCGGCCACGGCTTTGGTGCCGGTGAAGCCCGGGGCGCCGATGATGGTCAGGTCTTCAGGGACGCTGCTCAGGGCAGCCAGGCCCAGTTTGCGTCCAGTGGTCGGCTCGTTGCCACCGATCACATTGTTGAGGGTGTCGGCCGGGGTTGCGCCCTCCTCCACGATCACCACGTAAACCGGCACCTTCACCACTTTGAGGATCTGGTAGACGGCCTGGAACAGCGTGCCCGACTCGGCGCCGGTGGGGTCCAGCAACGCCTGGGTGGTGAAGCTGTTGATGCGAAACGGCGCGTTTTTCGGGATCGACGCGTGGGCATTCGGCGCAGTGCCGACCAGGCCGATCACGTTATCGCCAAGGCCACCCATGGCCTCGGGAGATTCAGTGGCATTCACGGTGATGCCGTTGTGCTCGAAGTTAAGAACCTCAGCCATGGTTAGTCAGCCTTCTTGGGGGTGGAATTGAGGACGCTGGTCAGTTCCAGGCGGCCGGCGGTGCGCAGGGCGGATGCTTCAACGTCCAGCAGTTCCAGTTCTTCGCCGGCGGTGGACCAGTGGCCACCTCCGAGGGGGAATGGGATGAGGACGGTGTATTTCTGGCGATTAGACGTAGCCATTTTTTTGAATCTCCAGGCATAAAAAAAACCGCAACGCGGCTCTCGGGGGATGTTTCAGATATCGGGTTAAGCATTACGCGCCAAGGCGCGAGGTTATTTCTTCGGAAGTTCGGAGGGATCGACGCCCTGAAATGCCTTCACTTCAGGCTCGGATGGCGGTGTGTAAATGAAAGGGCTCGCGGGCTGTTCCGGCCAGATCACTGCCTGTGGAAAATCAGGTTGGCCCTCCATCTGTGCAAGATGCACGCGGTACAGGCGCCAAGCCGCCACCTCAGCTTGCCTGGCGGGCAATTCGTCCGCCTCCTCTCCCGCCAAACCAGCTGCGATGGTGTCCTGCAATACCTCAACAGCCGTCAGCAATTCGTTGATTTTCTGGGTAGCGGATGCAGCCTTATCCGTACGCATGCACATCACCAGCGCGAGGATCATTTCACGCGTAGGCTCTTGAACCTCTCCAAACTCGCCAGCCTTCGCACGCTCGAAAAGCTCAACACCGTGAGGCTCAGCGTCATTAGGAGATGCCGCGAAGGGCTGTTCCCCAATGGTCTCTTTGGTTTGTTCAAAAACCACGTTCAGCACTATTGCGCTATGCGCCTGGTCGGTCCAACGTGGATTGTTTGCACTTAGAACGGTAAACATTTGATCACCTTATATTTTAGTTAAGAAACACGTTGCCACAACGAAGCGTTGTAGCCAGTCAAAGCGCCATGCAAGCGCCACTGCCCTACGTTGAGCAGGCCTGAATTATTGCCTGCACCGTCACTTACAGTGAGCGATGTATAGAGCAACTGACTGCCCGCCAATATCGTGCCTTGGTTAGAGGCAGGCTGCGCAACCAGCGGACGCGCAAATGCATATTGTCCGACTGCACTTAGGCCAAGGGCAGCCACTTTTGCACCATGATTTGCGTCACTGATCAAATCGCCAAAATCTGTTGCATCTACCGTTAAACGCAGACTCCCTGCCGAGTTAAAGCCCAGTTTGATTTTGTTATTAACCTGCCCCACGCCACCGCCCTGTTGTATCGGCGTGTAGCCCAAACGCGGCTGAATGTAATAAACGACACCGTCTGTCAAACGGCGCATGTACATGAATTCAGGGTTATCGGACGCCATTCCCACCGTGGTGATGGCATCGCGAATTGGCCTGGACAAAACATACTCTTCGCACTTGGCAATTGTTTCGTCTTTTGTATACGCGTTGGTAATGCCATAGGCGGCAAGCGTAGAGCCCCAATTTGCCTTGGTGTCAGGCGAAAAGTTTCCGGAATACCAAAAATTGCCAAGATCCGTTGTATCCACCGTCGCCTTCAAGCCGACAGGGGACCAGCCAATGTTAACCCTTGATCCCGTCTGTCCCACCCCGGTGCCTTGCGCGACGGGTGTGTAATCCAGTTTTCTCTGGATAAAGTACAACGCGTTATCCGATTCACGGCGCATGTACATAAGCGCTGGATCATTACCGGCCATGCCGATGTTGGTAATACCATCGCGCATGACGCGTTGTGCAACCAAGTATCCTGTTTCATCTTTGGTATAAGCGTTGGTAATGCCATAGGCGGCAAGCGTCGACCCCCAATTTGCCTTGGCGTCGGGAGAGAAGTTTCCGGAATACCAAAAATTCCCCAGGTCTGTTGTATCAACCGTTACTTTCAAACCAGCGCTGGACCATCCAATGTTTACTCTTGAGTTATTTTGGCCTACGCCGGTCCCTTGCGAGACGGGTGTGTAATCCAATTTCTTCTGTATGAAATACACCAGGTTATCTGTTTCACGGCGCATATACATAAGTGATGGGTCATTACTGGCCATGCCTATGTTAGTAACACCGTCGCGCAAAGCACGTTGCCCGACCAGATAATTGGTTTCGTCCTTGGTAAATGCGTTAGTCACTCCATAAGCGGCAAGCGTCGACCCCCAATTAGCCTTGGTATCGGGAGAGAAATCAGAAGACGTCCAGATTTTTCCGAGATCGGAATTATCGATGGTCAACTTCAGATTATTACCTGACCACCCCAGCTTTACCGTGTTTTGGAGCTGGCCAATACCCGTGCCTTGCTGAACAGGGAGGTAGGTCAATTTTGACTGAAAGCGCACGTCGCTCTCGGTTTTTGTGAAAGCATCCACAATACCGAAACCCGCGAGACTGGTTGGGTTGGTGCCACCGATCACAAAACCTCGACGGTCAACCGAGACACTCCGATACGTGCCAGGAATGACCCCACTCGGGCCATAAATCTGCTCGAATTCGAGCGCTGTAGTGCCCAGGATAATCGGTGCGTTCGTGGTCAGTTGCCACAGCGTGTCAGCGTACTTCGTGCCCTCCTCAACACTGACTATCAAGTTAGGTGTTACTTCACCACTGACATCTGCATCAGTACGGCGAAACCAAGTGCCATTGGCAACAGTGTAAATACCATTATTGGCCGCAATCGCCTGGAACGTTACCAGTACGCTGTCGCCCGCAACAACGGCAACGCCGTCGAGCATTTGAGCACCGCTCAACACAATTGGCCCAGTTGCAGCGGCTCGCACGGACTTTTTAGTGTCCAGTTTCGCCAGCTCGCCTGCCACGTAATCGGCCACCCAGGCACGCGTGGCCTTGACGATCGAGTCATCGATCGACAGCACCACATTCGACGCGTTGCTTGTTTGAAAAATAGCACGCAGATAAAACTCTTTGCCTGCGCCTTGATCGGCCATTACCGGTTTGAATGACTCTGGATACTTAATGACCGCATAGAGGATACCGGTGTCAGTCCATATGGCGGCTTCACGCACATACCAGCCACCCACCTCATTAGGAATCGTCACCTCAGCCAGTAACCAGCTTAAGTTTTTTTGATCCTGCATCAATGCGTTGATGCTGCCTCGCCATACCTCACGGCGCAAAGCGACCGCGGTCGCGTCGGGGTTATAAACAGAACCGCCGCCATCGCCGACCGACATATGCGTCAACTTGATAGGCGTCCCGCTTGCCTTGCAAGCGGTCTCGTGCGCGATCCCTGCGTTTGTTAACAGTGTGTAGTAATCAGCCATTTTTACTCCAACGGGTAAAGGGTCATGGTCTCGACGGTGTAAATACCCGCCGCCATATAAAGCGGCGAAATGGATGAGAGGCCTTCCAACTTGAAGGGGTAAATCGTGGTCAGTTCCCCACACACAGTGACCGCACTGATGCAGTGATTGCCTGATGCGGATAACCCGACACTCACCGCCAACGTGTCACGCTCGCTTTTTGCATCCGCGAGGCGCTTGTCGAGCCGAGTGTTTATCTCTTCGCTGTAAGGCCGATCAGTGAAAGCTCTAACGGTGAAACTGTATGGCGCACCCGTAGGAGACTTCTCATGCCACGCCTGTATCTGAGGCGATAATTCAAGCCCCCGGACCGCATTTTCGAGCGCAAGGCGCGTGCCTGCCTGGCGTTTTGTTGGCCAAGAAAACCCGACGGTAAGACGCTTTTCAGACTCCGCAGCGTTAGCACTCCATTCCGCCACACCGCGATCCGCAGCCAGGTAGGGTAGAAACTCCGTAGGCGTTTCATTAGGGTTCATCAGACTCGGAAAAGGCGGCGTAATACGGTTGACCAGCTTTGCGAAGCCGAGATCCAGCGCCCTCTCCAGTGCCGAGCTATTCGTTGGCAGGAGGCTATGATCGATTTGCTCTTCACTCATAAGATTCGCACCTCAATCTCGATATCGGTGCAATAGGGAGCCTGAAAGGCCGTTGCCTGAATCGGAGAAACGGGCTCAAGGATTTGCAGTTGCGCAGCGCCGGCGCTGTGAATCGCATAATCAATCCAGCTCGGGTCCACCCTCCCTTCCAGCCGGTGACAAGACTCCGCGTAGTCCTGCAGCAGCTTTTGAGCGGCGACTTGTGTAAGCCCCGAATCCGGGCCAGCGTTGATCTTGGCGACCACGCGGATTTTGTACGGCAGGATTTGCGCGCCTTGCACACTGACCAGATCCGTCTCCGGCCGTACATCCGGCCGTGCGAAATGGCGACGAACGCCGTCAAGCAAATCGGCAGAAGGCGTGCCGTCGCCCTCACGGGAAAGCACGGTGACCATGACTTCGCCGGGCGCTGTTCGACGCCCATTGCCGTCTTTGACCTGGGCCGCATAGCCGTCCGGGTCAAAGGTGTAGCTGACGGTTACCACACCTGGCGTAGCGCTTTGCACCTTCACCGACGGCCGTTCGCCTAGAGTGAAAACCTCACGCCGATACTGCATTCGCGAACCTGCGGCCGGGGCATGTGGCGCCAGGTAGTAACGCAGGCGAGCGTCGTCATCGCTCTCCAATGTTGGCGGCACAGGCGGAAATGCCGCCGGGTCGCCAGGGTCGAGCACTTGGCGTTCCAGGCCCATATCCGCCAGACGTGCATCCAGGTTGCTGCCGGTGGCCCACCACGCCAGCATCTGCTTGATGCGTGCATTGTATTTGCGCTCGTGGGTTTGCAGCCGCACACAAAACGCTTCCAGCGCCAGGGTCAGTAGCTCGCTTTCATTGTCGAGGCTGACCTTGAGTTTGGCCGCGCTTTGCGGCGCTCGGGTGGCGACGTAGTCAACGACAAACGCCTTGAATTCGGCCAGCAACGGTTCGAACTCATCCACCGCGATGATGGCCGGTTCAGCCAGTTGGTTCTGGCCGGGGATCAGCATGCTCATGTCACGACCTCAAAGGATTGTTGGCGGTTTTTCCAGGTGCCGGCAAAGCGCAGCAACAGGCCGGCGCCCTGGCGGGTCGCGACGATGACCTGGGGTTGGAAATCGCCGATGCCGTTCTGCGCGTTATAGAACGCTTGGGCGGCATGGCTTTGGGCGAGAATCAGCAGGTCGTCGCCGAGGTTCTGGCCGAGCAGTTGCGGGATCTGCGAGCCGTACAGCGGGCGTTTTTGGCGAGTGCCCACGGGGGTGGTCAGCGCTCGGGTGGCGCGCTGCACGAATTGCAGCCAGTCATCAACGGCTGCGCCGGTGTTCCTGTCGATTCCGATCATGCGGTGTCCTTATCGGGGGCTGATGACGCGTCCTTGGTGGTCCACTACGGGGCCGCTGAAGTGTGCGCCGCCGGCATCGAGCAACAGGCGGGTGCCGCCGATTTGCAGGGTGATGCCCTGGGCGCTCATGGTCAGGCTGGCGGCGCCGACCTTGACGTCGACCTGTTCGCGGGAGCCGGTAAAGGTGGTGGGGCCGTTGACCCAGTTGAACGTGTGGCTGGCGTCGTCGTAGTCGCTTTGAGTGCCGTCCTGATGGCGGCGCCGGGTCAAGCTGGCAACGCTGGAGACCGGCGGAAACTGACTAGTGTTCAGGCCGAACAAGGCCACAGACTGGCCGCCGCCTTCGCCGCCGCCGTAGTTGAGCAACAGGCATTGTTCGCCCACGGACGGAATGCGCGTTTCAGTCTGTGCACCGGCGCTGGGGTTGAAAAAACGGATGGCCGGCGTGAGCAACTCACCGTGGCTGACCTTGCAGGTATTGCTGGCGGCGTCGACCTCCTGACACACGCCAATGCGGCAGAAGCTTTCGGCACGCCGGTAAAGGTCTTCAAGCTGGGTTTCCATTTCCACCAGGCGCTCTACGATCGGCCCCAGTTGCATGCGTAACAGCGCGTCGAACATGGGCTACTCCGCCAGGGGTTTGTATTGATCGGGGTCGTTGATGTTCGAGACTTCCCAGGTGCGAGCGAACAGCGGTTGGCCTGTGGGATCGGTGAGTAATACAGGTCCCAAGTAAAGGGTTTGGGTGAAGGAAACGGTCCAGGTGTCGTAGTCCGTTTCCGCCGTGGTGCGCACAGACGGCGCGGCGACGATATTCATCGGCAAATCACACTGTGACTGCGGCAGGTTCCAGCGGTTATCCAGCACCAGGTCCATCAGTTGGCTAGCCAGGTCGCAGGCATCAAATGGCAATGCCCCGGGCGCAACCATGGCCTTGAGCGAAAGGGTCAACGCGTGAGCCTTGCGCCCTTCTCGGGAGCGAATGCCGGGGCCATTGCCCTCGACCGTGATCAATACGCCGGTGTTATCCCCGGTGCCGTTAAAGTCCTGGTGATTGCCGATTTTCAGGTCCGGGAAGGCCGCTTGCAGCGCCTCGCCAATGGCGAGGGGCAGTTGAGAGGGCTTTTCGATGAGCATCATTTTAAGTAGCGTCCTTGCAACAGTTACTGCGGGTCCTGACGGGAGTTTTCGTTGATTCCGATGCGCTTGGCCGCCCACCGCTCATAAAGGCCGATGGCCACATCGGCACCCGCCATCGCGGTCAGGCAGCCGATGGCGCCGGCCGTCCAGATCGACATGCCGGCGGCGTAGCACAGCATCAGCGCTGAAACGCCGCACACCATGCAGGCCCCGGAGCGCAGGGCCAGACGGCGGATCAGCGACCAACCCCGTGCGCCCTCTTTGTCGGCGCGCCACATTTCGCCGGATACCCCGCCGATCACTGCCAATACGATGACCAGCCAGATAGGCATTTCCGCTAACGCTTGCTGTTCATTTGTCATGTCACGCCTCCTGGCTGAGCAATAGATAGTCCGTTTTTCATTTACAAATGCTTCGATAGGTAGGCATTCCAAAAAGCCCGGTCGCCCGGGCTTTTCAGTAATGCGGTCCAGATTCGGTCTTTCGGCGCTACTGGCGCGGTACGGACCTTTCCTAAGATGTTTTTCCGACCACGATCCCTGTCTGCCGGATAACTGCTTCTGGTGCTTTACGCTGCACACCCGGGTCAGTTGCCAACCCTCTGAACCGTTATTAGGCCGGTTCATCGCTGCCTGTTTTTGAAGCGTTGAAACTAAAGAGCGTCGGCATCCTTGCCGGTGTTGCCTGGCATCCCTGCCATCGCTTGGATGGCGTCCTTGCCGATGTTGCGTGCCGTCCTTGTCACTTTCCTTGGCAGCATCCTTGCCGCCTCCACCACCTTGTTGGCTGGCTTGAGACAAATAATATGCACGTATGCATATACAGTCAATGCACAAATGCATTTATTTTTGCCGTGGAAATGCATGCGTGCATTCGCGGCCTTGCGGGCAGAGGGCTTGGTGGTTTTCTGCAGGCGAAAAAAAGCCCGCGCAATGGCGGGCGTTGTCTTACGTAAGGAGGTTAACGGGCGTACATGCCCCACCAGAACACATGACCGAGGATGCTGATCTGCTCATCCTGGATATCCTGGAAACTGTAGTCCTCGTCCGGGTGTTCATCGCGATTGAAGCTGCGCAAGCGAATCCCGGTAGGCAGGCGGTAGAGCTGTTTCACCCGTAACTGGCCATTGTGGTTGATGGCATACAAATCGCCATCGACGATATCGCCAATGCCACTCTTGCCTGCGTTCACCCCGACCGTGGCGCCGTCGCGCAGCACCGGCAACATACTGTTGCCGCGCACCGTCACACACTTGGCCTGGTCGAACTGCACGCCGTTATGCCGCAAGCTGCGCTTGCCGAACCGCAGGCTGGCCTTCTCGCTTTCCTCGATGACGAATCTTCCTGATCCAGCAGCCAATTCAACCTCGCGCAGAAAGGGGATCGACACCTCGTCATCATTAACGGGCGTGTCGTCGTCCCACAGGCTTATGTCCTTGAGTTCCGAATGCATCGGGTCGCGCCCGTCATCGCGCAAAGCCCCCGCCGCCGCGCGCCCGCGCAGGTGGTCGGTGCTGACGCGAAAGTACTCGGCGATGCGCGAGATGTGCTTGTCCGACGGGTCAACGATCTTGCCGCTGAGGATCCGCGAGAGTGTGGATTGAGGCACGCCGGTACGCCGGTGAAGCTCCGTGGGGGAGATCCGGTCGCGGCCCAGCAGTTCTCTTAAGACGATAGAAACGTTGCGTTTTTGCATAACGCGGATAGTGCCGGGAGTTTTAGGGGTTGGCAAATGCTAATTTGCATAATTTATGCAAATCAGAAAGCGACAGCCAAAAGCAGTCATTCATCTGATCTTCAAACAAGAGGTATTTATACGGAGAACGACAATCGAGAAATTATGAGGCACCGGCGGTCGGACTCGTCTCAAGCACCGCTCTGGAAGGCCGATACCACAGGTGTTAATTTGCGCGGCTCCGGCCACGAACCGGAACCGCAGACAGGGATGTTTGGACGTCTTTCACGCCCAACCAGGCGTGCCTAATTTCTGTCATGAGTATCATCCGATGCTGCAAAGATCCCTAAGAACCCAAATTCTCGCGCTGCTGAGCGGCAGCCTGTTGGCGATGTTGCTGATTGCTTTGGCATGCTTTCATTTCCTGTCCAGCGGGGTGCAAAACTACGCCAACCTAATCGAAGGTCCGCTGCACACGTCGCAATTGATCGACGAGGCCAACCTGCAATTCAAGGTGCAGGTGCAGGAATGGAAAAACGTATTACTACGGGGCAAGCAGCCGGCAGACCTGGATAAATACTGGAAGCAATTCGAAGAACGTCAGCGCGACGTACAGGGGATCCTCGGCGAACTGGCTAACCAAAATGGCCTGGACGGCCAACTCAAGGCCCGCATCGAACGCCTGCGTGACGAACACCGCCAGCTGGGCAGCGCATACCAGAAAGGTCGCGATGCCTATATCGCCGCGGGTGCAGACCCCACCGCAGGCGACGCCGCCGTTAAAGGCGTCGACCGTGCTACCAGCGACCAGATGAGCGAACTTGTCGGCGAACTGCGCAAACAGGGCACCGAGCAATCGACGCTGATCAGCGCTGCTGCAAAACGCACGGTGATGCTGGGGATTATCGTAATGCTCGGCTCGGGTCTGTTGATCGGCCTGTTGAGCCTGTGGCTCATCAACCGCAACTTGGTTGACCCCATTCGCAAGCTGATCGACTACGTGGCGCAACTGAGCCAAGGCAAATTGACCGAACGCGTGGTCAGTAGCCGTGAAGATGAGTTGGGCAAACTGGCCATGGCCGCCAACACCTTGCGCGACTTTCTCGCCGAAACCTTCAACCGCTTGCAGCGCAGCGCCAAGGATCTGGACAGCGCAAGTGGCGAGTTAAATGCCATCGCCGGTCTCATGGCCAGCGGTACCAACGAGCAGTTCAACCGTACCGATCAGGTGGCTACGGCGATGAACGAAATGTCCGCCACCGCCCAGGAAGTGGCTCGTCACGCAGCCGATGCCGCACGCGCTGCCGATGATGCCGACCAATCCGCGCAGCAGGGCGAAAAAGTCATGCGGGGCACCATTCACACCATCACCCAAATGCGTGGCGAGATCGCCAACACAGCCACGGTGATCCGTCGCCTGGAAACCGACAGTGGCCGCATCGGCAAGGTGCTGGAAGTGATACGCGGCATCGCCGAACAGACTAATTTGCTGGCGCTGAACGCGGCGATCGAAGCGGCCCGCGCCGGTGAAGCCGGACGCGGTTTTGCGGTCGTGGCCGACGAAGTGCGAAGCCTGGCCCAGCGCACGGCGGCGTCGATCATCGAAATCAACCAGATCATCCAAACGGTGCAAACCGGCGCGGTGGACGCGGCTCAGGCGATTGAAAGTGGCCAGTCGCGCAGTGAAGAAAGTGTCGCGCAAGTAAATGAGGCCGGCGCCATGCTGGAGCGCATCACCCATGCCGTGGAAGCCATTCGCGACATGAACCGCCAGATTGCCACCGCCGCCGAAGAGCAAACCTCGGTGGCGGAAGACATCTCGCGCAACCTCACCGAAATCACCACGATTGCCAGCACCAACCTGGACAACATGCAGCGCACCGAAGCGGCAAGCCGCAACCTTCACGGGTTGTCAGGGCAGTTGAATGAAGTGACGGCACGCCTGAGTGCGTAGCCGGACCGTTAGCGGTTAGATCGGCTTCAGGCTGAGCAGTGTTGGAAGATCGAGCCCCGTATTTAGTCATAGCCTGACACGGGGCAAATGCTCAGACCAAAGACTCTCAGCATTTGCGTGACCTTGCGGCGGTGATACCTAATCGACGAAACGTAGGCTTTTTTTGCGGGCACGCTGGACAGCTTTTTTGCCAGGCACTTTTGGCAGCAACTGCGTTAGATCCGATAATCGCGTCTCCGCTTTTTCGAGCGCGTTGATTGAGTAGCGCTGCCAAACCTTTTCAACTGGCCGCAGGTCAGGTTCAGTCGAGCTCTCGCGACGGGCATCTTTTGTCCGTTTCCACTTGATCAGTCGATTGATCGGCAGTGGCCTAAAGCTGCTTTCACCTTTAAGCCACTGACCAGGGCTCTTATCTTCAGGTGATCATTGGCGGGGCGTATCCCCCGCATGGGCCCGCTGGCAACTGGCAAAGCAAAGAGGCTTCCCTTTTCCCAGTTGCACCCACCCCAGCACCACGCTACCCTCCTTCCCGTCGCTGCCAATTCAGCGATCGGGCCTGAGAACCCGGCAAGATGCAGGCGCACCAAGCGCCCCCAAAACTCGATTTGCAGGCGTTTTTTTTCGCCTCACAATTCGTGCAATGGCGGCTGTGCGTGGGAGACCTTCGGGTCTGCCGGGTTCCTGTATCTCCGGTTTCTCAGCCTGCGCATAGCTGCCACCCATTCGCCTGAGAACGAACGTGGTAGCTCTCCACTGATATGGGAGTTTTACCGATGACCGCTACAGATCCGTCTGCGTTAACCACCCTCGGCGTCACCCCCTTCTCCTTTCATTCCGACCAACCGCTCTTCCGTGTCAACAGCGGTGTTTCCCTGCACGATGCCTTGCACCATGCCTCCGACCTCCTCCATGTCGCCAAGCAGCTCGCAGAAGATGCGGCGATGACCAGGGAGACGGACCGTTACGCCTGGGCGTCGCATTATTTGCAGGAGATGGTGAAAGCGGTGGTTGATGATGCAGTGAAGGTGTTGGATTCGCCCGGCAACATTCAGTAAGGGGCGACCGTAAAAAAGGGCGGCACTTTATATAAAGGCGCCGCCCTTTTTTGTGTTTTACCTGGCCGTTTGCGACCTGCGAAGGGCCGACTTCACGTGTTAACCTTGCGCCCATCGCAACAAATGCTGGGCCAAGCGCCCAATGCCGTTTAGTTAAGCGCCCCCGATTGGGCACGATGTTGAGCTTTCGAACTTCAGCGATGCAGGGGCTGCGGCCTGCAGGTACAGCGCGGCGATCCCTTCGCAGCCTCGCTAAGGCTCGACAGCTCCCACATTCGGCCTGCGTCGTTTGGAAGCCTGCGCTGCGCAACTGATCGACACTGGACCACGCGCGCCCTTTGCCCCATCACTTTCAACGAATTTGCCTACTATCCAATGAGTAAAAACACCGCCGATCTGTCCTCCCACACGCCGATGATGCAGCAGTACTGGCGTCTGAAAAACCAGCACCCTGATCAGTTGATGTTCTATCGCATGGGCGACTTCTACGAGATCTTCTACGAAGACGCGAAGAAGGCCGCCAAGTTGCTGGACATCACCTTGACCGCGCGCGGGCAGTCGGCGGGGCAGTCGATTCCGATGTGTGGGATTCCTTACCATTCGTTGGAAGGCTACTTGGTCAAGCTGGTGAAGCTGGGCGAGTCGGTGGTGATCTGTGAGCAGATCGGCGACCCGGCGACCAGCAAAGGGCCGGTTGAGCGTCAGGTGGTGCGCATTATTACGCCGGGCACGGTGAGTGATGAGGCGTTGCTGGACGAGCGTCGTGACAACCTGATCGCGGCGGTGTTGGGCGATGAGCGTTTGTTCGGCCTGTCGGTGCTGGACATCACCAGCGGCAATTTCAGCGTGCTGGAGATCAAGGGCTGGGAGAATCTGCTGGCGGAGCTTGAGCGCATCAACCCGGTGGAGTTGTTGATTCCGGATGATTGGCCGAAGGACTTGCCGGCAGAAAAGCGTCGTGGGACCAAGCGTCGTGCGCCGTGGGATTTTGAGCGTGATTCGGCGCTGAAAAGTCTGTGCCAACAGTTCTCGGTGCAAGACCTCAAAGGCTTCGGCTGCGAAACCCTGACCCTGGCCATCGGCGCCGCCGGTTGCCTGCTCGGTTATGCCAAGGAAACCCAGCGCACCGCCCTGCCGCATTTGCGCAGCCTGCGCCACGAGCGCCTGGACGACACCGTGGTGCTCGATGGCGCCAGCCGTCGCAACCTGGAGCTGGACACCAACCTGGCCGGTGGCCGCGATAACACGCTGCAATCGGTGGTGGACCGTTGCCAGACCGCCATGGGCAGCCGCTTGCTGACCCGCTGGCTGAACCGTCCGCTGCGCGACCTGAGCGTGCTGCAAGCGCGCCAAACCTCTATTACCTGCCTGCTGGATGGCTATCGTTTTGAAAAGCTGCAGCCGCAGCTGAAGGAAATCGGCGATATCGAGCGCATCCTGGCGCGGATTGGCCTGCGTAATGCGCGGCCGCGTGACTTGGCGCGTCTGCGCGATGCCTTGAGCGCCCTGCCGCAGCTGCAAGTGGCGATGACCGAGCTGGACACTGCGCACTTGCAACAACTGGCCGTGACCGCCGGCACATACCCGGACCTCGCGGCGCTGCTGGAAAAAGCCATTATCGACAACCCGCCGGCCATCATCCGTGACGGCGGCGTGCTGAAAACCGGTTACGACACCGAGTTGGATGAGCTGCAGTCGCTGAGCGAAAACGCCGGGCAGTTCCTGATTGATCTGGAAGCCCGCGAAAAGGCCCGCACTGGCCTGGCCAACTTGAAGGTCGGTTACAACCGCGTGCACGGCTACTTTATTGAGTTGCCGAGCAAGCAGGCCGAGTCGGCGCCGATCGACTATCAGCGTCGTCAAACCCTTAAAGGTGCTGAGCGTTTCATTACGCCGGAGCTGAAAGCGTTTGAAGACAAGGCGCTGTCGGCCAAAAGTCGCGCTCTGGCGCGCGAGAAAATGCTTTATGAAGCGCTGCTCGAAGACTTGATCAGCCGTCTGGCGCCGCTGCAGGACACCGCCGCCGCCCTGGCGGAGCTGGATGTGTTGAGCAACCTGGCCGAGCGCGCGCTGAACCTTGATTTGAACTGCCCGCGGTTTGTCAGCGAGCCGTGCATGCGCATCGTGCAGGGTCGTCACCCGGTGGTGGAGCAGGTGTTGACCACGCCGTTCGTCGCCAACGACCTGTCGCTGGATGACGACACCCGCATGCTGGTGATCACCGGTCCGAACATGGGCGGTAAATCCACCTACATGCGCCAGACCGCGTTGATCGTGCTGCTGGCGCATATCGGCAGTTTTGTACCGGCAGCCAGTTGCGAGCTGTCGCTGGTCGACCGCATTTTCACGCGGATCGGTTCCAGCGATGACCTGGCCGGTGGCCGTTCGACCTTTATGGTGGAAATGAGCGAAACCGCCAACATCCTCCACAACGCGACCGAGCGCAGTTTGGTGCTGATGGACGAAGTCGGCCGCGGCACCAGCACCTTCGACGGGCTGTCGCTGGCCTGGGCGGCAGCCGAGCGATTGGCGCATCTACGCGCCTATACCCTGTTCGCCACGCACTATTTCGAGCTGACCGTGCTGCCGGAAAGCGAGCCGCTGGTGGCCAACGTGCATCTCAATGCCACTGAGCACAACGAACGTATCGTGTTTCTGCACCACGTGCTGCCAGGGCCGGCGAGCCAGAGTTACGGCCTGGCCGTGGCGCAATTGGCCGGTGTACCGGGCGATGTGATCACCCGCGCTCGCGAGCACCTCAGCCGCCTGGAAACCACGGCCTTGCCCCATGAAACCGTGGTGGCAAGCCCGAAAAAAGCCAGCAGCAAACCCGCTGCGCCACACCAGAGCGACATGTTCGCCAGCCTGCCTCACCCTGTCCTGGATGAGTTGGCCAAGCTGGACCTGGACGACATGACGCCGCGCAAAGCGCTGGAAATGCTCTATGCACTAAAGACACGGGTCTAACGCAGACGCTTGCAAGCTGATAGAATCTCGCGCGGTTTGGGATGCTGCGGGCTTTTAGCCTGGCCTGCAGACTATCGCTCCCGAACCTCGCGAGCCCCACCACAAGGGGTTTCGCTGCCGCCGCCTGAGGAGAGAATTAGAAATGACCTTCGTCGTTACCGACAACTGCATCAAGTGCAAGTACACCGACTGCGTCGAAGTGTGTCCGGTGGACTGCTTCTACGAAGGCCCGAACTTCCTGGTTATCCATCCGGATGAGTGCATCGACTGCGCCCTGTGTGAACCAGAATGCCCGGCCGTCGCTATTTTCTCCGAGGACGAAGTCCCGGCAGAGATGCAGGAATTCATTCAGTTGAACGTCGAATTGGCGGAAATCTGGCCCAATATCACCGAACGCAAGGATCCGATGCCGGATGCAGCGGAGTGGGATGGCAAAAAAGGCAAGATTGCAGACCTCGAGCGCTAAAGCGCCGCCGCCCAATAAAAAAGGCCCCTTGCGGGCCTTTTTGCGTTTCTGCAGGGCAGGTTTCACTTTTCTGCAGGCAAAAAAAAGGGGCGGTATGACCCGCCCACATTTTTTCCCTAGTCCCTGTATTCCTTTTTCATCATCCTGATGAATCGCATCCTGCGACGTTCCTTCAACCATCGTTCCTTGATGGCTGTGTCAATCCGTGGACACAGGGCTGATCTTAGAGAGTTCCAAGGGAAGTTCAACGAGATCCAACGGCTGGGCTGAAGAGCTTCATTGCTAAAACAACAATAAATAATTGTTATATTTCAATAAGATAGAAAAGTCTCTCGCCATTTCGAGATGTCCACGTCTGGTAAAAAACCCAAACACTTACGAAAAAGTAAGTGAATGCTTACACGCGCAAATGCGTAAAAGCGCAACAGCGCCCGGTTGACCTTCCTGAGGACAAGAAAAAGCCCCGACACTGTCGAGGCTTCTTTTCCTTCAGGCTGATCAGTCGTCGCTGACCGTAATCGTCGGCATTGCCGGCGCGGCCGCTTCCTGCAGGACGATGCGCGCGCCTACATGACGGGCCAACTCCTGATAGATCATAGCGATCTGCCCGTCGGGTTCAGCCGCCACGGTCGGCTTGCCGCCATCCGCCTGTTCACGAATCTCCATCGCCAGCGGCAATGAAGCCAGCACTTCAACGCCGTATTGCGTGGCCAGCTTCTCACCGCCGCCTTCGCCGAACAGGTGCTCGGCATGCCCGCAATTGGAGCAAATGTGCACCGCCATGTTTTCCACGACGCCCAGCACCGGGATGTTGACCTTGCGGAACATCTCGACGCCTTTTCTCGCATCAAGCAGCGCCAGATCCTGCGGCGTGGTCACGATCACCGAGCCGGCCACCGGGACTTTCTGCGCCAGGGTCAGCTGAATGTCGCCGGTGCCTGGCGGCATGTCGATCACCAGGTAATCCAGGTCGCCCCAGGCGGTCTGAGTGACCAATTGCAGCAAGGCGCCGGACACCATCGGCCCGCGCCACACCATCGGCGTGTTGTCATCGGTGAGGAAGGCCATGGACATGACCTCGACGCCCATCGATTCAATCGGCACGAACCACTTCTGATCCTTGACCTTGGGACGGGTGCCTTCGGCGATACCAAACATCACACCTTGGCTTGGGCCATAAATGTCGGCGTCGAGAATGCCAACGCGGGCCCCTTCCCGGGCCAGCGCCAGTGCAAGGTTGGCGGCCGTGGTGGATTTGCCCACGCCGCCCTTGCCGGATGCCACGGCGACCACGTTCTTGACGTTGGCCAAACCCGGGATCTGCGCCTGGGCCTTGTGCGCGGCGATCACGCACTGGATGTCGACCTTGGCCGAACGCACACCGTCGAGACCCTCGATGGCCATTTGCAGCATCTGCGCCCAACCGCTCTTGAACAGGCCGGCGGCATAACCCAGCTCCATCTGGACCGAGACCTGGTCGCCCTGGACGTCGATGGCGCGTACACAGCCGGCGCTGACCGGGTCCTGGTTCAAATAGGGGTCGGTGTATTGGCGAAGAACGGCTTCCACCGCTGCGCGATTGACGGCGCTCATGGGCTACTCCCGAAAAAAGACTGACTGAAACAGGCGGCTATCCTAACCGTTCCAGCCGCCAAGCGGCATGCTTTCGCGCCCCGGGAGGATTCAGAAACAGCGCCACGGGGTGAAATATATTTCCCGGCGCTTTATAGTGGCCGACCTCCGTTTCATCAAGTAGCCGAGCCCCATGTCCGAGCCACGCAAGATCCTCGTCACCAGCGCCCTGCCCTATGCCAATGGTTCTATCCATCTTGGCCATATGCTTGAGTACATCCAGACCGATATGTGGGTGCGCTTCCAGAAGCATCGCGGCAATCAATGCATTTATGTCTGCGCAGACGACGCCCACGGATCGGCCATCATGTTGCGCGCCGAAAAGGAAGGGATTACCCCGGAACAACTGATCGCCAATGTGCAGGCTGAACACAGCGCCGACTTTGCCGAGTTCCTGGTTGATTTCGACAATTTCCACTCGACCCACTCCGACGAAAACCGCGAGCTGTCGAGCCTGATCTACACGCGCTTGCGCGACGCCGGGCACATTGCCACGCGTTCGATCACGCAATATTTCGACCCGGAAAAGAAAATGTTCCTGGCCGACCGCTTCATCAAGGGCACCTGCCCGAAATGCGGCACTGAAGACCAGTACGGTGACAACTGCGAGAAGTGCGGTGCCACTTATGCACCGACTGACCTGAAGAACCCGCGCTCGGCCATCTCTGGCGCCATTCCGGTGCTCAAGGATTCCCAGCACTTCTTCTTCAAGCTCCCGGACTTCCAGCAGATGCTGCAAACCTGGACGCGCAGCGGCACCCTGCAAGACGCCGTGGCCAACAAGATCGCCGAATGGCTGGATGCCGGCCTGCAACAGTGGGATATCTCCCGCGATGCGCCGTACTTCGGTTTCGAGATCCCGGACGAGCCAGGCAAGTATTTCTATGTGTGGCTGGACGCGCCGATCGGTTACATGGCCAGCTTCAAGAACCTGTGCGACCGCACGCCGGAGCTGGACTTCGATGCGTTCTGGGCCAAGGATTCCACCGCCGAGCTGTACCACTTCATCGGCAAGGACATCGTCAACTTCCACGCCCTGTTCTGGCCGGCGATGCTTGAAGGGTCGGGCTACCGCAAGCCAACCGGCATCGCCGTGCACGGCTACCTGACGGTCAACGGCCAGAAAATGTCCAAGTCCCGTGGCACCTTTATCAAGGCGCGCACCTACCTGGACCATCTGTCGCCGGAATACCTGCGCTACTACTACGCCTCCAAGCTGGGCCGTGGCGTCGACGACCTCGACCTGAACCTGGAAGACTTCGTACAGAAGGTCAACTCGGACCTGGTGGGCAAAGTCGTCAACATCGCCAGCCGTTGCGCCGGGTTTATCCACAAGGGTAATGGCGGTTTGTTGGTGGCCGAGAACGCCGCACCGGAACTGACCGAGGCCTTCCTGGCCGCCGCGCCAAGCATTGCCGACGCCTATGAAGCGCGCGACTTCGCCCGCGCCATGCGCGAAATCATGGGCCTGGCCGACCGTGCCAACGCGTGGATCGCCGACAAGGCGCCGTGGTCGCTGAACAAGCAGGAAGGCAAGCAAGCTGAAGTCCAGGCGATCTGCGCCACGGGCGTCAACCTGTTCCGCCAGCTGGTGATCTTCCTCAAGCCGGTGTTGCCATTGCTGGCCGCCGACGCCGAGGCGTTCCTCAACGTCGCGCCGCTGACCTGGAATGACCACGCTACCTTGCTCAGCAACCATCAATTGAACGAGTTCAAGCCGCTGATGACCCGTATCGACCCCGTCAAGGTGCAGGCGATGACCGATGCTTCGAAAGAAGACCTGGTCGCCAGCCAGACCGACACCGGCGAATCGGCACCGGCCGGCAATGGCGAGTTGGCCAAAGACCCGCTCTCCCCGGAAATCGACTTCGACGCTTTTGCCGCCGTTGACCTGCGCGTTGCGCTGATCATCAAGGCCGAAGCCGTGGAAGGTGCCGACAAGCTGCTGCGCCTGACGCTGGACATCGGTGATGAGCGACGCAACGTATTCTCCGGAATCAAGAGCGCTTACCCGGACCCGTCCAAGCTCGATGGTCGTCTGACCATGATGATTGCCAACCTCAAGCCACGGAAAATGAAGTTCGGTATTTCCGAAGGCATGGTGATGGCGGCGGGCCCTGGCGGTGAAGAGATCTACCTGTTGAGCCCTGACAGCGGTGCCAAACCGGGTCAACGGATCAAGTAAAACGATGTGGCAAGCAGCCTTGTTGTGGCGAGCGGGCTTGCCCCGCGTTGGGGCGCGTAGCGGCCCCTGAACCAAACACCCGGTTCTACCTTTGGAAACCCGGTGGCCTTGGTGGGGCCGCTTCGCAGCCCAACGCGGGGCAAGCCCGCTCGCCACAACAGCCCGGCTCGCCATAGAAAAGCCGCCCGGGCTCCCCCCTACAGGCCCTGTTTGTCTAACCGGCATGCCAATGATCACCCCATGACTCTGATCCAACGTATCGACGCGCTGCTGCCGCAGACCCAATGCGGCAAATGCGGGCACCCGGGCTGCAAGCCTTACGCCGAGGGCATTGCTCAGGGCGAGGCGATCAACAAGTGCCCGCCCGGTGGGCAGGAAACCATTGCGGGCCTTGCGCAGTTGCTGCGCGTGCCGGTGCTGGAACTGGACACCAGCCGAGGCGAGGCTCCCGCCCAGGTCGCCTATATTCGCGAGGCCGAGTGCATCGGCTGCACCAAATGCATCCAGGCTTGCCCGGTGGATGCGATTGTCGGCGCCGCCAAGTTGATGCACACCGTGATCATTGATGAGTGCACCGGTTGCGACCTGTGTGTGGCGCCCTGCCCTGTCGATTGCATTGAGATGCGCCCAGCGACGAGCGTGCTGCCGATTGTCGGCGGCCTGGCCGCCAATGATCAGCAGCGCCATGCGCGTGCCCTCAAGCGCGACCGGGCGCGGCGGCGCTATGAGCAACGCAACGCGCGGCTGCAACGCGAAGATGCACATAAACTCGCCGAGCGCCTGGCGCGAGCCAAACGTCCGACACCCAGTGTGCCTGTGCACACCGACAGTGCTCAGGTAGCCCAGGATGCAGCGGTCAAGAAAGCCAAAATCACCGTGGCAATGAGTCGTGCCCAGTTGCACAAATCCTTGAAGGCGTTCGGTCATCCGCCGACGTTTGAGCAACAGTCGCAGCTGATCGTCCTGCAGCAGCAGTTCGAAGCGGCAGAGCAGGCGCTCAGCGCACTGGAGGCGAACAGTCCGCCTCCACCGCCGACCGCCAAAGACCCCGAACTCAAGCGCGCGAAAATCCAGCTGGCGATGCGCCGCGCCGAATTGAAGAAGGCCCAGGACCGCAATGCTGACGAACAGCAATTGGCAACCTTGAGTGCCGCGCTGGTCACCGCAGAGCAAACCCTGCATGACGCCGAGGCTGTCAGTGAGCAGCCAAGACCTGAGTTGCAGCGTGTGGAAAAACGACCCATCGACACTCAGCTGCGCCAGCTGAAAACCGCCTTGGCGTACGCGCGCGCAGACGTCAGCAGGTTGCTACGCCAGCCGCAAACCACCGCGGATGAGCTCAAAGCCGCACAACACACGCTCGAGCAAGCGCAGCGCCAAGTGGACGCGCACACCGGCGATTGATCCGCGACAGTCGCTGCCGGGCAGAGTGGCGATGGTTTATCCTGCAACGCCTGCACTTTTGAAACTACGACGACAGCCTGCAAGGAAATACCCGCCCCATGAACGCCGCAAAACGCCTGGAAATTTTCCGCAGGTTTCACGAAGACAATCCGGAGCCCAAAACCGAACTGGCCTACTCGTCGCCATTCGAGTTGCTGATTGCGGTGATTCTGTCGGCCCAATCCACGGACGTTGGCGTCAACAAGGCCACCGCCAAGCTATACCCGGTGGCCAATACGCCAGAGGCTATTTACGCACTGGGTGTGGACGGGTTGTCGGAGTACATCAAGACCATCGGTTTGTACAACAGCAAGGCCAAGAATGTCATCGAGACCTGCCGCCTGCTCGTCGAACTGCATGGCAGCGAAGTGCCCCAAACTCGCGAAGCCCTTGAAGCGCTGCCGGGTGTGGGGCGCAAGACGGCCAATGTGGTGCTCAACACTGCGTTTCGGCAACTGACCATGGCAGTGGACACGCATATTTTTCGTGTCAGCAACCGAACCGGCATCGCTCGCGGCAAAAACGTCGTTGAGGTGGAAAAACAGCTGATGAAGTTCGTGCCCAAGCCCTATCTCCTCGATTCCCACCATTGGTTGATCCTTCATGGACGTTACGTTTGCCAGGCCCGCAAGCCTCGCTGCGGCAGCTGCCGGATCGAAGACCTGTGCGAATACAAGGACAAGACGTCCGACGATTGAGCGATCATTGGTTTCTCGATCAGTCGATTGAAAAAATCTTTTTTACCCGTTCATGGATTATCGTTATAAGGAGCGCCAATGGCAGTCTTAGCCTGGAGTGAACCTTATGAGCACTGGCAAAGAACAACTGGATGTAGAAGACGACCTCGTCGCAGAGTCGGATGACGATGGGGACGCACCTGTTGCAGAGGTGGCCAAGACCAATTTGAGCAAACGCCGCACTATCGATAACCTTCTGGAAGAGCGACGCCTGCAAAAACAACTGGCCGATTACGATTTCGACCTCTGATCAGCCCGTTTACGACCGGAAGCCTCCCTGATGGAGGCTTTTTTTGCCGACTATTTCTGCGCCCCGCTCTAGACCAGACCGTTGCGTTGAGCCAGCTCGATCAGGTCCACAAGGGACCGGGCATTGAGCTTGAGCAACAGGCGAGTCTTGTAGGTACTGACGGTCTTGTTGCTCAGGAACATGCCGTCGGCGATTTCCTTGTTGGTTTTGCCACGGGCCAACTGCTGCAGCACCATCATTTCGCGCCCCGACAAACGCTCGACCATGTCCGCCTCGCTGGCGTTGCCCATGGTTGAACGCACGGAATTGAGCGCCTGGTTGGGGAAATAGCTGTAGCCGGAGAGCACGGCCTTTATCGCGCTCAGCAATTCGGTCAAATCCTGCTGCTTGCACACGTAGCCCGCCGCTCCCGCCTGCATGCAGCGCATCGAAAAATGCCCGGGCGCCTGGGACGTCAGCACCAACACCTTGAAAGGCGCGGGCTGCTTGGCAGACGCCAGGCGGCAAATAACTTCCAGCCCATCGAGTTTGGGAATCCCGATATCCAGTATGACAATGTCCGGTACATGTTCCCGTGCAAGTTGCAACGCATCGACACCGTTATCAGTCTCGGCAACGACTTCATAACCATGACGCTCCATTAGCATGCGCACAGCAAGACGAATGACGGGATGATCATCCACGATCAGCACTTTATTCATGAGAAAGTCCAATTTCGCTGTTCGAATTATTTAGAGCAAGCACAATAGCGTAGTCGTTTCCTAGTTGGCATAGCATTACCCCCCAAGCAACAGCAAGCAGAGACCCACCCCACAGCGATATAGGAATTAACCTACAAAAAAACATTAACTCGGACAGTTTGGGCTTTATGGCGCCTTTCAGACCTTTCCGGGGGCTGACATGTTTTGAGTGAAATAACCGCCGCGCAAGGGGTTCAGGGTAAACGTGCCGCACAGGACTTTCAGGAAATACCCATTGCTCATCACTCACAAGCGAATGAGCAGACGCAAAAAAACCGCCTGTATTAGTTCCTTTGAACATATTCATTTACACCCCTGCTTCCTACAGAACTTTCCATGTCTTACATACCTTTCTTACTTGTGTAGTGAATTTTCTGTAAGACATAGTTCCTAGTCAGGTGTTAAAAATTCATTCAACAACGCAAAACATGAATTCGAACTGAAAAATAAACCCATCAACTTTCCTGACCGACAAAAACTTAAACATCCCCCTGAGTTTTTAAACATTGTGTTCGGTTCAAGCCCCGCGACTTAATCGGCAGGCAAAAAAAATGGCCCCTTAACAGGGGCCATTTCTAACAACGCAGATCACTCAGAACAGCTTGCGACCCTTGTTGGCAGCAATGCGCATGCGCAGTGCGTTCAACTTGATGAAGCCTGCAGCATCCGCCTGGTTGTAGGCGCCGCCGTCTTCTTCGAAGGTAGCAATGTTGGCGTCGAACAGCGATTCATCGGACTTGCGGCCGGTGACGATCACGTTGCCCTTGTACAGCTTCAGGCGCACAACGCCGTTCACGTGGGCCTGGGAGGCGTCGATCATCTGTTGCAGCATCAGACGCTCAGGGCTCCACCAGTAGCCGGTATAGATCAGGCTGGCGTATTTGGGCATCAGCTCGTCTTTGAGGTGAGCCACTTCACGGTCCAGGGTGATGGACTCGATGGCGCGGTGAGCGCGCAGCATGATGGTGCCGCCTGGGGTTTCGTAGCAACCACGGGACTTCATGCCCACGTAACGGTTCTCGACGATGTCGAGACGGCCGATACCGTGTTCGCCACCGATACGGTTCAGGGTCGCCAGCACGGTAGCCGGGGTCATTTCGACGCCGTCCAGCGCGACGATGTCGCCGTTGCGGTAGGTCAGTTCCAGGTATTGTGGCTTGTCAGGAGCGTTCTCCGGGGAGACGGTCCATTTCCACATGTCTTCTTCGTGCTCGGTCCAGGTGTCTTCCAGCACGCCGCCTTCATAGGAGATGTGCAGCAGGTTGGCGTCCATCGAGTACGGGGACTTCTTCTTGCCGTGACGCTCGATCGGGATCGCGTGCTTTTCAGCGTAATCCATCAGCTTTTCACGGGACAAAAGGTCCCACTCACGCCACGGAGCAATCACTTTCACGCCTGGTTTGAGCGCGTAGGCGCCCAGTTCGAAGCGCACCTGATCGTTGCCCTTGCCGGTCGCGCCATGGGAAATGGCGTCGGCGCCGGTTTCGTTGGCAATTTCGATCAGGCGTTTGGCGATCAGCGGACGTGCGATGGAAGTACCCAGCAGGTACTCGCCTTCGTAGACGGTGTTGGCGCGAAACATCGGGTAGACGAAATCGCGGACGAACTCTTCGCGCAGGTCGTCAATGTAGATCTCTTTCACGCCCATGGCTTGCGCCTTGGCACGTGCAGGTTCGACCTCTTCGCCCTGACCCAGGTCAGCGGTGAAGGTCACCACTTCACAGTTATAAGTATCCTGCAGCCACTTGAGGATCACCGAAGTGTCCAGGCCGCCGGAATACGCGAGAACGACCTTGTTTACGTCGGCCATGCCATCACTCCACGGGGTTGTACGGAAAGGCGTCGATTCTACCGACCAAAACCGTGAATTTACAGAGGCGCGACAGCAAATGAAGATAAAGCGACAGATTATGTCGAGCGGGCGACCGAGGGTCGCACCTTAAGACGTGTGTGCCGGGTTGCTCGGTGCAGTGGCCTGCGGCGCCGGTTTCTCGGGGGCTGCCACGCGTTCCAGCTGGATATTCACGCGGCGATTGCGCGCCCGGTTGGCGGCATTGGTGTTGGGCGCCAGTGGGTAGCTCTCGCCGTAAAACCGCATGGAAATCTGCGATTCCGGGATGCCATTGGCCTTTAAGTAGTCCGTGACCGCCAACGCCCGGCGGCGCGAAACATCACGGTTGGTCAGGCGATTTCCGCTGTTGTCCGAATGGCCGTTCAACTCGACATGGTTGACGGTAGGATCGGCTTTCATGAACGCCACAATCACGTCCAGCTTCTTCTTCGCGGCCGCGTCCAGTTCAATGCCGCCACCGGGAAAGCCGACTTCGGTCTGTTTGACCTGGTCGTAATTCATCGGCAACAGCTTGGTGGTGCACAATTGGTAGTCGTTGTAGGCCTTGTTGAACTTGACCGGCAACAGACGAATTTCCGAGTAGCCGCCTTCGCGCCCGTAGTGCCGCACGGTCGGGCTACGTCCTTCCAGCAAACCGGTGAACAGCCGCCCGGCCTGAGCTTGGGAGCTGTTGAACAACACCTCGCCACTGCCGGCACGCACGGCGCCAAGGTTGATGTCCCCGCGGCCCGGCTGCCAGGGCGCAGCGGCGGCCAACAAGGCCGCCGAGCCCGCACCCAGCGCGCCGTTGTAGGCTTTCAGACGAAACGTCGCCTGCTCGCCGGCCCGGCGCACGAACTCACCCGAGCCGAAATCGGTGATCGGTTGGGTCAAGCGGCATTCGAACTGGTCGCCTTCCACCTTCCACTCAATATTCTCCAGACGTGTCTGGAACGTGAGGGCCATCGCAGGCAGGCTGGCGAACACACTGAGCAGGGCTAGATAATGCTGGCGCACGGGAGGCTCCACTGGTTTCTACAACACTTCAAAGCGTCATACGTCGTTAAGGCATACCCAGGGATATCGGTAGCGTCCTGCAAAACTTGATAGCGAGTGCCTGCAAGAGTCTTTTCCGGTAGCATTCCCACCAGATTGACCCGCCTGGAATCCCCAATGTCCGACCGCCTGACCCTGCTGCGTCCCGACGACTGGCATATTCATCTTCGCGATGGTGCTGCGTTACCCCAAACCGTGGCCGATGTAGCGCGCACATTTGGCCGCGCCATCATCATGCCTAACCTCGTTCCTCCGGTGCGTAATGCCGCTGAAGCCGACGCCTATCGCCAGCGCATCCTCGCTGCACGGCCGGCCGGCAGCCGCTTCGAACCGCTGATGGTGCTTTACCTCACTGACCGCACCCAGCCTGACGAGATTCGCCAGGCCAAGGCCACCGGCTTCGTGCACGCCGCCAAGCTGTACCCGGCGGGTGCGACCACCAACTCCGATTCCGGCGTGACCAGTATCGACAAGATCCTGCCGGCCATCGAAGCCATGGCTGAAGTCGGTATGCCGCTGCTGATTCACGGTGAAGTCACGCGTGGCGATGTCGATGTGTTCGATCGCGAGAAGGTCTTCATCGACGAGCATATGCGCCGCGTGGTCGAGCTGTTCCCGACGCTTAAGGTAGTGTTCGAACACATCACCACGGCCGACGCCGTGCAGTTTGTGACCGAGGCTTCGGCCAATGTCGGTGCGACCATCACCGCGCATCACCTGCTCTACAACCGCAACCACATGTTGGTGGGCGGGATTCGGCCGCACTTCTATTGCCTGCCGATCCTCAAGCGCAACACTCACCAAGTGGCCTTGCTGGACGCCGCCACCAGCGGCAGCCCGAAGTTCTTCCTCGGCACCGACTCCGCGCCGCACGCTCAACACGCCAAGGAAGCCGCGTGTGGCTGTGCCGGCTGCTACACCGCTTATGCGGCGATCGAGCTGTACGCCGAAGCGTTTGAACAGCGCAATGCCCTGGACAAGCTCGAAGGCTTCGCCAGCCTCAACGGCCCGCGTTTCTACGGCCTGCCGGCGAACACCGACCGCATTACCCTGGTTCGTGAAGACTGGACCGCCCCTGCCAGCCTGCCGTTTGGCGAGCTGACTGTTATCCCGCTGCGCGCCGGTGAAACACTGCGCTGGCGCCTGCTGGAGGAAAGCAAGTGAGTGAAGACCATTACGATGACGAACACGAGCACAGTGGCGGCGGTTCCCGTCACCCGATGGCCGAGCGGTTTCGCGGCTATCTGCCGGTGGTCATCGATGTAGAAACCGGTGGCTTCAACTGCGCCACCGACGCCTTGCTGGAAATTGCCGCGACCACCATCGGCATGGACGAGCAGGGTTTTGTGTTTCCCGAGCACACCCACTTCTTTCGTGTCGAGCCGTTCGAGGGCGCGAACATTGAAGCAGCCGCTTTGGAATTCACCGGCATCAAGCTCGACCACCCGCTGCGCATGGCGGTGAGTGAAGAAGCGGCGCTGACCGATATCTTCCGTGGTGTGCGCAAGGCGTTGAAGGCCAATGGTTGCAAACGCGCGATCCTGGTCGGCCACAACAGCAGCTTCGACCTGGGCTTCCTGAATGCCGCCGTGACGCGGTTGGACATGAAGCGCAACCCGTTTCACCCGTTCTCCAGCTTCGACACTGCTACCCTCGCGGGCCTGGCGTATGGCCAGACCGTGCTGGCGAAAGCCTGTCAGGCGGCCGGTATCGACTTTGACGGGCGTGAGGCCCACTCGGCTCGCTACGACACCGAGAAGACGGCCGAGTTGTTCTGCGGCATCGTCAACCGCTGGAAGCAGATGGGCGGCTGGGAAGACTTCAACGACTGAGGCCTGCCCGAGCGCTGTTGTGGCGAACGGGCTTGTTGTGGTACGGGCTTGTTGTGGTGAGCGGGCTTGCCCCGCGTTGGGCTGCGAAGCGGCCCCAGAACCAAACAACGCGGTGTGCCAGGTAAATCGTGGCGGTCTAATTGGGGCTGCTTCGCAGCCCAACGCGGGGCAAGCCCGCTCGCCACAACCTACTCACTCACCACAACAAGCCATTTGCCACCACGACCCGCCAGCCGCTGAACACCAGTCGCCACAAGGTCATTTCCCGCGCACAAAAAAACCGGCCTTCTCAGGCCGGTTTTTTTTGCTTCGAACGTGGCTTACAGCTTGCCAGCGTTCTCGGTCAGGTAAGCCGCAACACCTTCGGTGGAAGCGGTCATGCCTTTGTCGCCTTTTTTCCAGTTGGCAGGGCAAACTTCGCCGTGCTCTTCGTGGAATTGCAGCGCGTCGACCAGACGGATCAGCTCTTCCATGTTACGGCCCAGCGGCAGGTCGTTGATGATCTGCGAGCGCACAACGCCCTTGTCGTCGATCAGGAACGCGCCACGGAAAGCCACGCCGCCTTCGGACTCAACGTCGTAGGCCTTGGCGATGTCATGCTTCATGTCAGCAGCCATGGTGTATTTGACTTTGCCGATGCCGCCATCATTGATCGCGGTGTTGCGCCAGGCGTTGTGAGTGAAATGGGAGTCGATGGAAACGGCTACCACTTCAACGTTGCGCGCCTTGAAATCGTCCATGCGGTGGTCCAGAGCGATCAGCTCCGACGGGCAGACGAAGGTGAAGTCCAGCGGGTAGAAGAACACCAGGCCGTATTTGCCTTTGATGGCTTCAGACAGTTTGAAGCTGTCTACGATTTCGCCATTGCCGAGGACGGCAGGTACGTCGAAATCCGGGGCTTGTTTGCCGACGAGTACGCTCATTGGTTATCTCCTGATGCAGGGGTGACGATTGAAGTAAAAGGACCGGCCCAGTCTGACGCGAATAAGCGACAGCCCTGTGACGCGGTCACGCTTCGTGAAGACCGACCATCATACACTGAAAAAACCGTTCGTCAGCGCACGGGCAGTGCCGGGCAATACCCTACGAATCTACTTTGACAATCATTCTCGTTAACATTAAGATCCATCGCACTTAAGCCTTAACCCGCGATGGTTCTCCCTTATGTATGTCTGCCTCTGCACTGGCGTCACCGACGGACAAATCCGCGAAGCAATCTACGAAGGTTGCTGCAGCTACAAGGAAGTACGTGAAACCACCGGCGTTGCCAGCCAGTGCGGTAAATGTGCTTGCCTCGCCAAGCAAGTGGTACGGGAAACCCTGACGCAGCTGCAAACCGCTCAGTCAGCACTCCCCTACTCAGCAGAATTTACACACGCTTAAATAGCGTGTTTTGAAGAACCGGACTTAGTGTCCGGTTTTTTTATGCCCGCAATTCAATTAGTTAGCGTCAAGACGCGGAACACAAACATTCTTATTCCGATTAATTTTCATTTATTATTCAATAACTTAGGTTTGACACTAGGGATTTCGCCGCTCAAACTCCGCCTTATATACAGCTAATACAGGGCAGGACCCCAGTCATGAAAGGCGACATCTCAGTCATCCAGCAACTCAATAAAATCCTTGCCAATGAACTGGTCGCGATCAATCAGTACTTCCTGCATGCGCGCATGTATGACGATTGGGGCCTGGAAAAGCTCGGCAAGCGCGAATACAAAGAATCCATCAAGGCCATGAAAGACGCGGACGCGTTGATCAAGCGCATCCTGTTCCTGGAAGGCCTGCCAAACGTGCAGGACCTGGGCAAGCTGAACATCGGCGAGCACACCCAGGAAATGATCATCAGCGACCTGAAGTTCGAACAGAAGAGCCACAGCGACCTCAAGGCCGCCATTGCGCACTGCGAAACCAAGGGCGATTTCGGCAGCCGTGAACTGCTCGAAGACATTCTGGAAGACCAGGAAGAACACATCGACTGGCTGGAAACCCAACTGGGCCTGATCGACAAAGTCAGCCTGGAAAACTACCTGCAATCGCAGATGGGTGAATAACCCGTAGTCAACAGGCCATAAAAAAGCCCCGCTCTCTTTCGAGAAGCGGGGCTTTTTATTGACTGACGCACTGAAGGCGCCGGCTAGCCGGCGCCTTCAGGGTTACGCGTCGGTCTTGGCGGCGGCGTTTGCCGCTGCTTCTTTGATCAGCGCTTGCAGCGAACCATCCGCAGCCATTTCAGTGATGATGTCACTGCCGCCGACCAGCTCACCGGCGACCCACAGCTGCGGGAACGTTGGCCAGTTGGCGTACTTCGGCAGGTTGGCGCGGATTTCAGGGTTTTGCAGGATATCCACGTAGGCGAATTTCTCGCCGCACTGCATGATGGCTTGGGAAGCCTTCGCGGAGAAACCGCACTGAGGAGCGTTTGGCGCGCCCTTCATGTAAAGCAGAATGGTGTTGTTGGCAATCTGCTCTTTGATCGTTTCGATGATATCCATGGAACACCTCGGCTGGAACTTTGCGACTCACAGGTCGGCACGGTGGCGCATTGTAACGCAAAATTCCAGCCCGGTGGTCGGGCGCCTCAGGCAGCCGCTACCTGCACCGGCACACCGTTGAGCGCAGCATTGCCGGATAATTCGTCCAACTGCCGCTCGTCGGTCAAGTCATTCGCACTCGCCCCCGGCTGCCCGCTGGCAATGCTCATCTGCACGCCTGGGCGTCCATGCCCCCAGCCATGGGGCAGGCTGACCACGCCGGGCATCATGTCCAGGCTGGCCACTACTTCCACTTCGATCATGCCGATGCGCGAACTGACGCGCACCCGCTGACCATCGCTCAATTGTCGACTGGCCAGGTCATCAGGGTGCATATGCAACTGGTGCCGAGGCTTGCCCTTCACCAGACGATGATAGTTATGCATCCACGAGTTATTGCTGCGCACATGACGACGGCCGATCAACAGGAGTTCATCCAACACCGGCACGGGGTGTGCTGCGAACCGCGCCAAGTCAGCCAGGATCACAGCCGGCGCTGCCTGCACCCGGCCGTTGGCGGTCTTCAAGCGCGCGACAAGATTGGGCTTGAGCGGCCCCAAATCCACGCCGTGCGGATGGTCGGCAAGCATCGCCACCGACAACTTGTGATCGGAAGCGTCACCGTAAGCCCCGGCACGCAAACCGAAGTCAATCATCTGCGCCGGCGCCATGGTCGGTTTGAGCGCCACGCCTGTCTGCGCCGCGAAGGCCTTGGCCAGGCCGACAAAAATTTCCCAGTCGTGCAGCGCGCCTGCGGGCTTGGGCAGGATCGCGTGGTTGAACCGAGTGACGTTGCGCACGGCGAACATATTGAACGTGGTGTCGTAGTGATCGTTTTCCAGCGCCGAGGTGGACGGCAGGATGAGGTCAGCGTAACGCGTGGTCTCGTTGATATAGAGGTCGATGCTGACCATGAACTCAAGCCCGTCCAGCGCCTGCTCCAACTGGCGACCGTTTGGCGTCGACAACACCGGGTTGCCGGCCACGGTCACCAGGGCGCGGATCTGGCCTTCGCCTTCGGTGAGCATTTCCTCCGCCAAGGCGGACACCGGCAATTCACCGCCATATTCCGGGCGCCCGGACACGCGACTCTGCCAGCGATTGAAATGCCCGCCACCGGTTGACGCCACCAAGTCCACGGCCGGCGAGGTGCACAAGGCGCCGCCGACACGGTCCAGATTGCCGGTCACCAGATTGATCAATTGCACTAACCAATGGCACAGCGTACCGAAGGCTTGGGTGGACACGCCCATGCGCCCGTAACACACCGCCTTGTCCGCTGCGGCAAAGTCCCGCGCCAGCTGGCGGATCTGTTCGGCAGGCACTGCACATTGGCGGCTCATGGCTTCAGCGGTAAACCCGGCAATCGCGCGACGCACGTCTTCAAGACCGTCGACCGGCAAATGGCTTTCACGCGTCAGGTTCTCGCTAAACAAGGTGTTGAGCAACCCGAACAACAACGCCGCATCGCCTCCGGGCCGCACAAACAGATGCTGATCGGCGATCGCCGCCGTCTCGCTGCGTCGTGGGTCAACCACCACCACGCTGCCGCCCCGCGCCTGAATGGCCTTGAGACGCTTCTCTACGTCAGGCACGGTCATGATGCTGCCGTTGGACGCCAACGGGTTGCCGCCCAGGATCAGCATGAAATCGGTGTGATCGATATCCGGAATCGGCAGCAGCAGGCCGTGGCCGTACATGAGATGACTGGTGAGGTGATGAGGCAGCTGGTCCACCGACGTCGCGGAAAACCGATTGCGCGTCTTGAGCTGGCCAAGGAAGTAATTGCTGTGAGTCATCAGCCCATAGTTGTGCACGCTGGGGTTGCCCTGGTACACCGCCACCGCATTCTGCCCATGCCGGGCTTGGATACCCGCCAGGCGCTCAGCGACCAGCGTGAATGCCTCGTCCCATGGGATCGGCTGCCATTCGCTGCCCACGCGCAACATGGGCTGGTGCAGGCGGTCCGGGTCGTTCTGGATGTCCTGCAATGCCACCGCTTTGGGGCAGATGTGCCCACGGCTGAAGGTGTCCAGCGCGTCACCCTTGATTGAGGTGATCGCCAGGCTGCCGTCGTCGGCCCGGGTGGTTTCCAGGGTCAGGCCGCAGATGGCTTCACACAGATGGCAGGCACGGTGGTGGAGAGTCTTGGTCATGGCCAGTCTCTTTATTGGGCTTTGAGCCAACTATGGCCCGTCACCTGAGCGCGTACCAGTAAGGTTCGCCCCGTGAATCGAGAGGCATCAGGCCAGACCATGAGCAAATGTTTCAAAACCTTGCGAAGAGCCGCCGAAACCGACCCGGCCTAGCCTGCGCCCGCCCCCACGCATTGCAAAAGGTCTCAGCGCCAGTGTACAAATGGCCCGCTGCTGTCAGGAATCAGTCTTCAAAAGCGCTTCAGCGCCCTTCTTGAACACCCTTAAAAACCGTAGCCCTATTGGTAAGACGCGACATTTAATTATAAGATCGCGCCTTCCCCTATTTCGTCGCCCCGTGCGGCTTTCGCCGCAGGTCTCGCCCGTTGTCACAATAAACAAGGCTTTGAGTATCTGCGGTCTGTTGCAAAAAGGTAGTTAATGATGAGCGCAAGGCACTTTCTCTCCCTGATGGATTGCACGCCCGAAGAGCTGGTCAGCGTGATCCGTCGAGGCATTGAGCTTAAAGACCTGCGTAACCGCGGCGTACTGTTCGAGCCTTTGAAAAACCGTGTGCTCGGGATGATTTTCGAGAAGTCGTCGACGCGCACCCGCGTGTCGTTCGAAGCCGGCATGATCCAGCTGGGTGGCCAAGCCATCTTCCTGTCCTCGCGCGATACCCAACTGGGCCGTGGCGAGACAATTGCCGACAGCGCCATCGTGATGTCGAGCATGCTCGATGCGGTGATGATCCGTACCTTTGCCCACAGCACCGTAACCGAATTTTCCGCCAACTCCCGAGTACCGGTGATCAACGGCCTGTCCGATGACCTGCACCCGTGCCAGTTGCTGGCCGACATGCAAACCTTCCTCGAGCATCGCGGTTCGATCCAAGGCAAGACCGTGGCCTGGATCGGCGACGGCAACAACATGTGCAACAGCTATATAGAAGCGGCGATCCAGTTCGACTTCCACCTGCGCATCGCATGCCCGGAAGGCTACGAGCCTGACGCGCGCTTCCTGGAACAGGCCGGCAGTCGCGTCACTGTCGTGCGTGACCCGCGTGACGCGGTGATTGGCGCCCATCTGGTCAGCACCGACGTCTGGACCTCCATGGGCCAGGAAGAAGAAACCGCCAAGCGCCTGGCCCTGTTCGCGCCGTTCCAGGTGACCCGCGCCCTGCTCGACCTGGCCGCGCCGGATGTGCTGTTCATGCACTGTCTGCCCGCCCACCGTGGCGAGGAAATCAGCCTCGACCTGCTCGACGATAAGCGTTCAGTCGCCTGGGACCAGGCTGAAAACCGCTTGCATGCGCAAAAGGCGCTGCTCGAATTCCTCGTCGCGCCTGCGTACCACCACGCATGAGCCAGCCATTACTGCTGAACCTGCGCAATCTGGCATGCGGCTATCAAGATCAACGCGTGGTGCAGAACCTCAACCTGCACCTTAATGCCGGCGACATCGGCTGCCTGCTCGGCTCATCCGGTTGCGGCAAAACCACGACCTTGCGCGCGATCGCCGGGTTTGAACCGGTGCACGAAGGTGAAATCAGCCTGGCCGGCGACGTGATCTCCAGTGCCGGCTTCACCCTCGCGCCGGAGAAACGCCGGATCGGCATGGTGTTTCAGGACTACGCGCTGTTCCCGCACTTGAGCGTGGCCGACAACATCGCCTTTGGCATTCGCAAACACCCGCAAAAAGACCGCGTGGTCGCCGAGTTGCTGGAACTGGTCAACTTGAAGAACCTCGGCAAGCGTTTCCCCCACGAGCTTTCCGGCGGCCAGCAACAACGCGTCGCCCTCGCCCGCGCTTTAGCGCCGGAGCCGCAACTGTTGCTGCTGGATGAACCGTTCTCCAACCTCGACGGCGAACTGCGGCGCAAGCTTAGCCACGAGGTGCGCGACATTCTCAAGGCGCGCGGCACCAGTGCGATTCTGGTCACTCATGATCAGGAAGAAGCCTTTGCGGTGAGTGATCAGGTGGGGGTTTTCAAGGAAGGCCGTCTTGAGCAGTGGGATACGCCCTACAACCTCTATCACGAGCCACAAACGCCTTATGTCGCCAGCTTTATCGGCCAGGGCTATTTCATCCGTGGCCAGTTGAGCTCACCGGAGTCGGTCAGCACCGAACTGGGTGACCTGCGTGGCAACCGCGCCTACACCTGGCCCACAGGTGGCGCGGTGGATGTACTGCTGCGCCCGGATGACATCGTCTACGCGCCGGACAGCGCGTTGAAAGCGCGGATCGTCGGCAAGACCTTCCTCGGCGCCTCGACCTTGTACCGCCTGCAACTGCCGACCGGTGCACAGCTGGAGTCGATTTTCCCCAGCCACGCTGATCATCAGGTGGGTGTGGACGTGGGGATTCGGGTGGCGGCTGAGCATTTGGTGTTGTTTCAGGCTTCGGGCAGCGTTGCGGCGCAGATTCCTAAAGCCGACTCCGGCGTAAGGCGCTACAGCCCCGCCAACTGAGTAACTGACGAAACCAGATCAAAATGTGGGAGCGGGCTTGCTCGCGAATGCGGAGTGTCAGTTAACGAATTTATTACTGAACCACCGTTTTCGCGAGCAAGCCCGCTCCCACATTGGATCTCGTCATATTCAAAATGCGAGTTTCAGGCCCGTCCAATCGGCGCGAATGTGGCCTGGGTATGCTCAGCCAGCACCGCCGCCGGCAGCTCAACTTCCAAACCCCTCCTCCCGGCACTGACAAAAATCGTCGCGAACGGCTGCGCCGTCACGTCGATAAATGTGCGCAAACGCTTCTTCTGTCCCAATGGGCTGATGCCGCCCAACAAGTAACCGGTGGAGCGTTGCGCCGCTGCTGGGTCGGCCATTTCGACCTTTTTCACCCCGGCCGCATGGGCGAGCGCCTTTAAATCCAGACTTCCGACGACCGGCACCACTGCCACCAACAATTCCCCTTTCTCACTGCTGGCCAGCAAGGTCTTGAACACCTGTGCGGGGTCAAGCCCCAACTTTTCCGCAGCCTCCAGCCCATAGGAGGCTGCCTTGGGGTCATGTTCGTAACTGTGGATGTGATGTTCGGCACGAACTTTTTTCAACAGGTCCAGTGCGGGGGTCATGGCTACTCCGGGCATGGCAAACAGAGGGCCAATTCTAGGCCAAGCGTAAGCAAAACGCTCTAGTGCGCCACTCCCGCGAGACGTACCAATCGGCGTAAGCGTGATCATTCACCAGACCAATAGTTCGAAAATGACCGATGGTTCACTTTCGACCTTTGACAGCCGTCATTCTTGTCTATATTTTTTCGTTTCCGAATACTGTAGGAATAGCACCTGCGGTACTCCAGCAATAAGCCATGTCCTGGATGGGGATCCTCGCCACGGTGAAAATCGCGCAACAGCCCGTTGAGGCCGCGCGCCAAACAAGAACAACAATTGAGGTTTTCCATGACAACTGCTCTTCAACAGCCTTCACTTTCGAGCCAATGCATGGCCGAATTCCTGGGGACTGCGCTTCTGATCTTCTTCGGTACAGGATGTGTCGCTGCGCTCAAGGTCGCGGGTGCCAGCTTTGGGTTGTGGGAAATCAGTATCATCTGGGGGATCGGCGTCAGCATGGCGATCTACCTGAGCGCCGGTATTTCCGGGGCTCACCTCAATCCGGCGGTGAGCATCGCCCTGTGCATTTTTGCCGATTTCGAAAAACGCAAACTGCCCTTCTATATCCTCGCCCAGGTCGCCGGCGCCTTTTGCTCCGCCGCGCTGGTGTACACGCTCTACAGCAATCTCTTTTTCGATTACGAACAAACCCACCACATGGTTCGCGGCTCCCAGGCCAGCCTGGAGCTGGCGTCGGTGTTCTCCACCTACCCGCATGCCCTGCTGAGCACAGCCCAGGCGTTTCTGGTGGAAATGGTCATCACCGCCATCCTGATGGGCGTGATCATGGCCCTTACCGACGACAACAACGGCCTGCCACGCGGCCCGTTGGCCCCGCTGCTGATCGGCCTGTTGATCGCGGTGATTGGCAGTGCCATGGGCCCATTGACGGGCTTTGCGATGAACCCGGCGCGGGATTTCGGGCCCAAGCTGATGACCTTTTTCGCCGGCTGGGGTGAAATGGCCTTTACCGGTGGCCGCGATATTCCTTACTTCCTGATTCCGATTTTCGCGCCGATTGTCGGCGCCTGCCTCGGTGCTGCGGCCTATCGCGGGCTGATTGCCCGTCATCTGCCGAGCGCCGCACCTGCTATAGATGAAACACCTGACACGGCTGTCAACGGCAAGACGCGTATTTCCTGATAGCGCCAGCCTGGTCCCTCTGCCCCTTTGCGGCCCAGGCTGATTCCTTACTCTCTTATTTTCCGTCCAAGGCAATCGACATGACCGACATTCAGAATAAGAACTACATCATTGCCCTTGATCAGGGCACCACCAGTTCGCGGGCGATCATCTTTGACCGTGACGCCAACGTGGTCTGCACCGCCCAGCGCGAATTCACTCAGCATTACCCGCAAGCCGGCTGGGTCGAGCATGACCCGATGGAAATCTTCGCCACCCAAAGCGCGGTGATGGTCGAGGCCCTGGCACAAGCCGGCCTGCACCATGACCAGGTCGCCGCCATCGGTATCACCAACCAGCGTGAAACCACCGTGGTCTGGGACAAGATCACTGGCCGTCCGATCTACAACGCGATCGTCTGGCAATGCCGACGCAGCACCGAGATCTGCCAGCAGCTCAAGCGTGATGGTCACGAGCAGTACATCAATGACACCACCGGGCTGGTCACCGACCCGTACTTCTCCGGCACCAAGCTCAAGTGGATCCTCGACAACGTCGAAGGCAGCCGTGAGCGTGCGCGCAACGGCGAGCTGCTGTTCGGCACCATCGACAGCTGGCTGATCTGGAAATTTACCGGCGGCAAAACCCACGTTACCGATTACACCAACGCCTCGCGCACCATGCTCTTCAACATCCACACCCTGGAGTGGGATGCGAAGATGCTGGAGATTCTCGACGTGCCGCGCGAAATGCTGCCGCAAGTCAAATCGTCTTCGGAAATCTACGGCCGTACCAAAAGCGGTATCGCCATCGGCGGCATCGCCGGTGACCAGCAAGCGGCCCTGTTCGGCCAGATGTGCGTAGAAGCGGGTCAGGCCAAGAACACTTACGGCACCGGCTGCTTCCTGCTGATGAACACCGGCGACAAGGCCGTCAAATCCCAACACGGCATGCTCACCACCATCGCTTGCGGCCCCCGCGGCGAAGTGGCCTACGCCCTGGAAGGCGCGGTATTCAACGGTGGTTCCACCGTACAGTGGCTGCGTGACGAGCTGAAGATCATTGCCGATGCAACCGACACCGAATACTTCGCCGGCAAGGTCAAAGACAGCAACGGCGTATACCTGGTCCCGGCCTTCACCGGCCTGGGCGCGCCTTACTGGGACCCGTATGCGCGTGGCGCGCTGTTCGGCCTGACCCGTGGCGTACGGGTTGATCACATCATTCGTGCAGCCCTGGAGTCGATTGCCTACCAGACCCGCGACGTATTGGACGCCATGCAACAGGACTCCGGCGAACGCCTCAAAGCCCTGCGTGTGGACGGTGGCGCAGTCGCCAACAACTTCTTGATGCAGTTCCAGGCCGACATCCTCGGCACTCGGGTCGAGCGCCCGCAAATGCGCGAGACCACCGCGCTGGGCGCCGCTTACCTGGCCGGCCTGGCCTGTGGTTTCTGGGGCAGCCTGGACGAGCTGCGCGGCAAGGCCGTGATCGAGCGTGAATTCGAACCCACGCTGGACGAAGCCGCCAAAGAAAAACTCTACGCCGGCTGGCAGAAAGCGGTAAGCCGTACCCGCGATTGGGAACCGCACGAAGGCGCTGAATAAGCCAAGCGCCGGACCCACATAGGGTTGTAACTGGCGGGGAGCGGCGTGCTGCGTCATCATGGGCCACTTTTGTATGGCAGCCCAAAGGACGCCCCATGAATCTGCCTCCCCGCCAGCAACAAATCCTCGAACTGGTCCGCGAACGCGGCTATGTCAGTATCGAGGAGATGGCGCAGCTATTCGTTGTCACCCCGCAAACCATCCGCCGCGATATCAATCAGCTGGCGGACGCCAATCTGCTGCGCCGCTACCACGGCGGCGCGGCCTATGACTCCAGTGTCGAGAACACCGCGTACGCCATGCGTGCCGACCAGATGCGCGATGAGAAACAACGCATCGGCGAAGCCATTGCCGCACAAATTCCTGATCATGCCTCGCTGTTCATCAATATCGGCACCACCACCGAATCGATCGCGCGTGCGCTGCTCAATCACAATCACCTGAAAATCATCACCAACAACCTCAACGTCGCCACCATGCTCAGTGCCAAGGACGACTTCGACGTACTGTTGACCGGCGGCAATGTGCGCCGTGACGGTGGTGTAGTCGGTCAGGCGAGCGTCGATTTCATCAACCAGTTCAAGGTCGACTTCGCCCTGGTGGGCATCAGCGGTATTGACGAAGACGGCAGCCTGCTCGACTTCGATTACCAGGAAGTGCGGGTTTCCCAGGCGATCATTGCCAATGCGCGCCAGGTGATCCTGGCGGCCGACTCAAGCAAATTCGGGCGCAATGCCATGATTCGTTTGGGGCCGATCAGCCTGGTGGACTGCTTGGTGACCGATCAGCAGCCGGTGCCGGCGCTGGTGCAGTTGTTGAACCAGCACAAGGTTCGGCTGGAAGTCGTTTAGCGCCGTTACTGGCGCTATCGAGGGCAAGCCTCTCCCACACTGGAATGCGATCAATCTGTGGGAGGGGGCTTGCCCCCGATGGCGATCTATCTGCCACACTCATGTTCACAAATTTTCCCTTTGCCCCCCTTCGATGAGTTTTTTCAATCGAAGTCGGCTGGCTGTGCGCGCGTTTATCAGCTACCATTTTCGTAAATGAACATTAATGTTCGAATTCCAAGACGAAAAGATCGCGAGGCTAGCCGATGAACCCTTCCACCTTGCCTGCTCCACCGCTTGCCGAAGTCTATGACGTTGCCGTAATTGGTGGCGGGATCAACGGCGTCGGCATCGCAGCAGACGCAGCCGGTCGCGGTTTGTCGGTATTCCTTTGCGAAAAAGACGACTTGGCCAGCCATACATCCTCGGCCAGCAGCAAGCTGATCCACGGTGGCCTGCGTTACCTCGAACATTACGAATTCCGCCTGGTGCGCGAAGCCCTGGCCGAACGTGAAGTGCTGCTGGCCAAGGCCCCGCATATCGTCAAGCAAATGCGTTTTGTGTTGCCACACCGCCCGCACCTGCGCCCGGCGTGGATGATTCGTGCTGGCCTGTTCCTGTACGACCACCTGGGCAAGCGTGAAAAACTCGCCGGTTCCAAGAGCCTCAAGTTCGGCCCTGACAGCCCGCTGAAAAGCGAAATCACCAAAGGTTTCGAATACTCCGACTGCTGGGTCGATGACGCCCGCCTGGTGGTGTTGAACGCCATGGCCGCTCGCGAAAAAGGCGCGCATATCCACACCCAGACCCGTTGCATCAGCGCGCACCGCAACAACGGCATGTGGGAAATGCACATGGAACGCGCCGATGGCAGCCTGTTCTCGATCCGTGCCCGCGCCCTCGTGAACGCCGCCGGCCCATGGGTCGCCAAGTTCATCAAGGAAGACCTGAAGCTGGATTCGCCTTACGGTATCCGCTTGATCCAGGGCAGCCACCTGATCGTGCCGAAACTGTATGAGGGTGCCCACGCACACATCCTGCAGAACGAAGACCAGCGCATTGTCTTCACCATTCCGTACCTGAACCACCTGACCATCATCGGCACCACCGACCGCGAATACACCGGCGACCCGGCGAAAGTAGCGATTACCGAAGGTGAAACCGACTACATGCTTAAAGTGGTAAATGCCCACTTCAAGAAGCAGTTGAGCCGCGACGACATCGTCCACACCTACTCCGGCGTGCGCCCGTTGTGCAACGACGAGTCGGATAACCCGTCGGCCATCACCCGCGATTACACCCTGTCGCTGTCTGGCGGCACTGGCGAGGCGCCAATCCTGTCGGTGTTCGGCGGCAAGCTGACCACCTACCGCAAACTCGCCGAGTCGGCGATGGCGCAGCTGGCGCCGTTCTTCACCCAGATGCGCCCAAGCTGGACGGCCACGGCCAGCCTGCCGGGCGGCGAGAACATGACCACGCCAGAAGCGCTGGCCGAGGCAATTCGCGCCAAGTTCAACTGGGTCCCGGCCGAGATCGCGCGTCGTTGGTCCACCACCTATGGCAGCCGCACCTGGCGCTTGCTCGAAGGTGTGCAGTCGCTGGCTGACCTGGGCGATCACCTGGGTGGCGGCCTGTACACCCGCGAAGTCGATTACCTGTGCGCCGAAGAATGGGCAACGCAACCGCAGGACGTGTTGTGGCGCCGTACCAAACTTGGGCTGTTCACCACCCCAGAGGAACAGGCCAACGTGCAGCGTTACCTGTCCAAGGTCGAGCAGAACCGCGCGAAGATCGAAGCAGCCTGATCAAACCGTCGTGAAAAGCCCCTGTGCCGAAAGGCCAGGGGCTTTTTTTATGCCTGCTGCGCCTGGCGCTGATACCGCAGGCCCATGTCACGAATGCCGCTGAGGGCGGAGCCCAGCAACACCGGATAAGCCGCCTGCAAAAACCCGGGTGTTGCCGTTGCCAGCGCGCGCTCCAGCCACAGGCAGGCCTGCGACTCATCGCCGGTTTCGGCCAGCTCGGCAGCGTGGTTGTATTGCCCGCGAAAATCGCCCGCCTCGGCTGAGCGCTGATACCACTGCCGCGCCAGTTGCACATCCTTGGGCACCACGACGCCTTCATGGTGGAACCGCCCCAGCAGGTTCATCGATTTGGCATGCCCTTTGGCCGCCGCCTGCTCGAACAACACATACGCGGCGACAAGGTCGCGCTCGACACCGCGACCGCGCGTCAGCAACTGGCCGTGGTTATACAGCCCCCAATCCAGCCCAAGGTCGCCCGCTTTGCGGTAATGCTCGGCGGCGTCCGGCAGGTCGATTTCGCAGCCCCAGCCGTTTTCAAGGCAGCGCCCGATCATGTTGATCGCCATCGGGTGGTCCTGACGTGCGCTGATGCGAAACCAGCTCAGCGCCAACGCTTCGTCCTTTTGTATGCCCCGACCCTCCAGCAACAACTGACCCAAGGTCGCCTGCGCATCGGTATCACCCAATTGCGCAGCGTGCATCACCCATCGCGCATACGCGCGCGGGTTATCACCGATTTCACCCGATTCATTGCCTGGCCGCGCGCTCTGCATGCTCGTCTGCACTCTCTCAAGCTGACAAAAATTTCATGAATGATCCTGTTACAAACTATTACATTTGAGATCGTTTATCAATTACGATCACCTCTCAATTCCAACAACACGAGACTATTCAATGGCTACCGGGATCAGTTCTGCCCCCCATTCATCGCGGCATTTGCTCGCGTCGGCGGTGGGTTTGGCAGTGGCTGCGCAAGGAGGATTCAGCTATGCAGCGGAGACTGCAGATGACGGCACAGGGGTAATTCAGCTCGGCGCGACCAGTATCGAAGGTCAGGCCCCAAGCCAGAGCGTTTACAACCCCGTAGCGCCTTCCTCCCCCAAGTACACCGAGGCGCTGCGTGATACACCGCAGACGATTACCGTGGTGCCCAAGGAAGTCATTCACGATCAAAACCTGCTGACCCTGCGCGACGTGCTCAGCACCGTGCCAGGCATTACCTTCGGCGCCGGCGAAGGCGGCAGCGGTTACGGCGACAGCATCAACCTGCGCGGTTTCTCGGCCAGCGGCGACATCTACGTCGACGGCGTGCGCGACAGCGCGCAGTACAGCCGCACCGACCCGTTCAACCTGGAACAGGTCGAAGTCGTCAGCGGCGCGAGTTCGGTGTACTCAGGTTCCGGCGCGGTCGGCGGCACCATCAACCTGGTGTCCAAGCAGCCGGAATTACGCGACAAAACCACGATCAGCGCCGGCATCGGCACCGATAACTACAAGCGCACCACGCTGGATACCAATCAGCAACTCAACGACACCACGGCGTTCCGGCTCAACCTGATGGCGCATGGTAACGATGTGCCGGGCCGCGATTATGAAGATTACTCGCGCTGGGGCATTGCGCCCTCCATCGCCTTTGGCCTGGGCACGCCGACCCGCGTTACCGTCAGTTATGAACACCAGAAAGATGACAACACGCCGCAGTACGGCATCCCCATCTACAACGGCAAGCCAATGCCGGGTGTGGGTTGGAGCGACTATTACGGTTACCACAACATCAATGACCAGCAAATCACCTCGGACGCGTTCAGCCTGAAACTCGAACACGACTTCAACGACGCCGTGTCAGTGCGCAACTTCACCCGCGTCGAGCGCGTGCGCCAGGATTTGCGCGCCTCCGGCCCCGAAGGTGCCCAGGCCGGCTGCCTGGCCAGCGGCACCCAGATAACGGGCGCGCCTTGCGCCGCCGGCCTCAAGCCAGGCTATTTCCAGCCAAGCGGCGGTTCGCTGGGCAACGAGCGCAACACCCAGAACAAAATGTTCACCAACCAGACTGACGTAACCAGTCACTTCAGCACGGGCTTTATCGACCACACACTGGTGACCGGCATCGCCATCAGCCGCGAGGAATACGAGGCGGATACCGGAAAATGGCTGACTAACAGCAACGGCAGCACGATCGTTCCACCGCCGGTCAGCTTCAGCGACCCCAACTCGGACTGGACCGGCCCCGTCAACTTCACCCGCGCAGCCCACGTTGACGGTGCGCTGAACAACCGCGCCGCCTACGCCTTCGACACGCTCAAACTTAATCCGCAATGGGAAATCAACGGCGGTTTGCGTTACGAGCACAATGCCGGCAGTTCGGTCACCAATGCCTACTCCAGCACCGGCGTGGAAACGCCCGGCGTTCGCTACGGCCAAGCGGATGACCTGACGTCCTATCGCCTGGCGCTGGTGTACAAACCGGTGGAAAACGGCAGTTTTTATATCGCCTACGGCAACAGCAAGACGCCGTCGCAAGCCAGCGTCAATGGTGGCTGCTTTACCCCGGCGAAAACGTCCAGCGCGCCCACCAACAACTGCAACGTTGCCCCGGAAACCGCCGTCAGCTATGAGATCGGCACCAAATGGGACTTCCTCGACAATACCTTGTCGGTCACCGGCGCGATCTTTCGCAATGACCGCACCAACTACAAAGTCGCCGATCCCGACCCGACCAACCTGAGCGGCACGCAATCGCTCGACGGCAAAGCACGCGCAGACGGCGTGGCGCTCGGCCTGAGCGGTGCGATCACGGATAAGTGGAAGGTCTTTGCCAACTACACCTACCTGGATACCCGCGTGTTACGCAGCGCCAGCGACTTCACCCTGGCCACCACCGGCTTCGACGCCCAGAAAGGCGAGCCGCTGCCGTTTACGCCGAAACATGCGGCCAGCCTTTGGACGGTGTACGACCTGCCCTACGACTTTCAGGTGGGCTACGGCATCACGGCGCAATCCAAGCAGTACCTGGTCAGCGCCGCCGGGGCACCGACTGCGCCGGGCTACGCCGTGCAGCGCGCGATGCTCGGCTACAAGGTCAACAAACAGTTGAACCTGCAGTTGAACGTTAACAATCTGTTCGACAAGGAATACCTGACGCGCATCCGTAACAACGGTTGGGCGGTGCCGGGTGATGGGCGTGCGGCGGTTGTTTCGGCTGACTATACGTTCTGATTGTGGGGGGTGTTTTGGGGGGCATATCCGGTGCTTGGGTGATGGCGGGTATGGGTTCCGCCCTTACGGCGGGTCACTTTGGAAAAGCCCCAAAGTAACCAAAGGGCTCTTGCCCCACCACTCGGCACCTCGCTTGGGCTCGGTGTGCCTTCACTCCGGCTTGAATCCGTGGGCCGCCGTGACGGGCCATCCATGGCCCAACACGGCTAACCCGGCGTCCTGCCGGGTTACCCACGGATTCAAGCCTGCGTTCGGCCAGCGTGGTTTAACGGGGCGCCTAAGATCAAGATCAAGATCTACATCACGGCGGCCTAGTAGCCGACCTGAGTGGTTAGATCAAAAACGAAGGCGAGGCGGCGTGACAGCCGACCTGATTTTAGAAGCTGAACTCAATCAAATGTGGGAGCTGGCTTGCCTGCGATGGCATCGACTGGTTATGCCTGATAGACCGAGTTGTCTGCATCGCAGGCAAGCCAGCTCCCACAGAAAAGCAAAAGCAGTGCGGTGCTGGAGGCTTAACTCGGTCAGCTTGTGGGAGCGGGCTTGCTCGCGAAGGCGGTGGGTCAGTCAACTCATGTGTAGCTGACACACCGCCTTCGCGAGCAAGCCCGCTCCCACATTTGGATCGCAGTGCATCAGATAGAGATGTGTTGCTGTGCTCTTGATCTGCTTCTGCTTCAACCACTCAGGTCGGCTACTAGGCCGCCGTGCTCTGCTTTTGATCTTGATCTGACAGGCCCCGTCAACCACGCTGGCCGAACGCAGGCTTGAATCCGTGGGTAACCCGGCAGGACGCCGGGTTAGCCGCGTTGGGCCATGGATGGCCCGTCGCGGCGGCCCACGGATTCAAGCCGGAGTGAGGGCACACCGAGCCTAAGCGAGGTGCCGAGTGGTGGGGCAAAGACCTTTTGGTTACTTTTGGGGCGTTTGCCAAAAGTGACCCGCTGTAAGAGCGGAACCCCAAGTCGCCGTTACCGCAGCAACGGATATACCCCCCCTCCCACCGCAGCCATTCGGTTTTCCGAACACCACACCCCAAACCATTCGGTTTGCCGGACCAAACCGCCAAACCCCTCCCGTCATACAAACTTAATACCCATATAAATCAACCAGATAACCTTTTACCCCTGGTATGGCACGACTCATGCTCTACACTCCCTGACGATTGCCTGCGACGCTTCAGGAGCCGTCACGGGCATTCGCTGTACAAAAGAGAGCCGTCTAGCCGGCTTCATAAAAAAAACAAATGTCGAGGAAGTATTGATGCGCATCGTTCCCCATATCCTGGGCGCAGCTATCGCTGCTGCTCTGATCAGCACTCCAGTTTTCGCCGCCGAACTTACCGGCACACTGAAGAAAATCAACGACTCCGGCACCATCACTCTCGCTCACCGCGACAGCTCCATTCCGTTTTCCTACATCGCGGACGGCTCGGGCAAACCCGTGGGCTACTCCCACGACATTCAACTGGCCATCGTTGAAGCCCTGAAAAAAGACCTGAACAAACCCGATTTGAAGGTCAAGTACAACCTGGTCACCTCGCAAACCCGTATCCCGCTGATCCAGAACGGCACCGCGGATATCGAATGCGGCTCCACCACCAACAACGCCGAACGCGCTCAACAAGTTGATTTCACCGTCAACATGTTCGAAATCGGCACCCGCCTGCTGGTCAAGAAAGACAAGGATGGCAAGCCGTCCTACGCTGACTTTGCCGACCTGAAAGGCAAAAACGTCGTGACCACCGCTGGCACCACGTCCGAGCGCATCATCAAAGCGATGAACGCCGATAAGCAAATGAGCATGAACGTCATCTCCGCCAAAGACCACGGCGAATCCTTCCAGATGCTGGAAAGCGGCCGCGCCGTCGCCTTCATGATGGACGACGCCCTGCTCGCAGGCGAAGAAGCCAAGGCCAAGAAGCCGGACGACTGGGTCATCACCGGTACGCCACAGTCTTTCGAAGCCTACGCGTGCATGGTGCGTAAAGACGATCCAGCCTTCAAAAAAGCTGTCGATGACGCCATCGTCGGTCTGTACAAATCCGGCGAAATCAACAAGATCTACAGCAAGTGGTTCGAGAGCCCGATTCCTCCAAAAGGCCTGAACCTGAACTTCCCGATGAGCGACAAGGTTAAGGAGCTGATCGCTAACCCAAGCGACAAACCAGCCCCTGACGTAAAAATCTGATACCTGACTAAGCTTATCTCCTGAGGGAGCCAACCCTCCCTCAGGCGTCTGTTACTACCTGCTGGCTTTAATTTGGAACACTCGACCTGGCGGTTTTCGAGCCGATCGCGTGTGCCTGACGTTCAACGTCGGGCGGGAAAGGATCTTCCCCAAGCGGGTGCTTGTACATCGATCGATCTCGAGGGGAGACCCTAATGAATTACAACTGGGACTGGGGCGTGTTCTTCAAGTCCACTGGCGTGGGCAGCGAGACTTATCTCGACTGGTACATCGCCGGCTTGGGCTGGACCATAGCCATCGCTGTCGTGGCATGGATTATCGCCTTGTTGCTGGGGTCCATTCTGGGCGTCATGCGCACCGTGCCAAACCGCATCGTATCGGGCATCGCGACCTGCTACGTGGAACTGTTTCGTAACGTGCCGCTGCTGGTTCAGCTGTTTATCTGGTACTTCCTGATACCCGATCTGCTGCCGCAAAACCTGCAGGACTGGTACAAACAAGACCTCAACCCGACCACCTCGGCCTACCTGAGCGTCGTCGTGTGCCTGGGCCTGTTCACCGCCGCCCGTGTGTGTGAACAAGTGCGTACCGGCATCCAGGCGCTGCCACGCGGCCAGGAATCTGCCGCACGCGCCATGGGCTTCAAGCTGCCGCAGATCTACTGGAACGTGCTGCTGCCTCAGGCTTACCGCATCATCATTCCGCCGCTTACCTCGGAATTCCTCAACGTGTTCAAGAACTCCTCCGTGGCGTCCTTGATCGGCTTGATGGAACTGCTGGCGCAAACCAAACAGACTGCCGAGTTCTCGGCCAACCTGTTTGAAGCCTTCACCCTGGCCACGCTGATCTACTTCACCCTGAACATGAGCCTGATGCTGCTGATGCGCGTGGTCGAGAAGAAAGTCGCGGTGCCCGGCCTGATCTCCGTGGGGGGTAAATAATGGACTTCGATTTCAGCGGCATCATCCCCGCCATTCCTGGCTTGTGGAACGGCATGGTCATGACCTTGCAGTTGATGGTCATGGGTGTGATCGGCGGTATCGCGCTGGGTACGATGCTGGCGCTGATGCGCTTGTCGTCCAGCAAACTGCTGTCGCGTCTGGCCGGCGCCTACGTGAACTACTTCCGCTCGATCCCGCTGCTGTTGGTGATCACCTGGTTCTACCTGGCGGTACCGTTCGTGTTGCGCTGGATCACCGGCGAAGACACCCCGATTGGTGCGTTCACCTCCTGCGTCGTGGCCTTCATGATGTTCGAAGCCGCGTACTTCTGTGAAATCGTGCGGGCCGGCGTGCAGTCGATCCCCAAGGGCCAGATGGCCGCCGCACAGGCGATGGGCATGACCTATGGCCAGACCATGCGTCTGATCATCCTGCCCCAGGCGTTCCGCAAGATGACCCCGTTGCTGCTGCAACAGTCGATCATCCTGTTCCAGGACACCTCGCTGGTTTACACCGTGGGCCTGGTGGACTTCCTCAACTCCGCCCGCTCCAACGGCGACATCATTGGCCGCTCCAATGAGTTCCTGATCTTCGCCGGTGTCGTCTACTTCATCATCAGCTTTTCCGCCTCGCTGCTGGTCAAGCGTCTGCAAAAAAGGTTTGCCGTATGATCTCTATCAAGAACATCAACAAGTGGTATGGCGACTTCCAGGTGCTGACCGATTGCAGCACCGAGGTTAAAAAAGGCGAAGTGATCGTGGTGTGCGGGCCGTCCGGCTCGGGTAAATCCACCCTGATCAAGTGCGTCAACGCACTGGAACCGTTCCAGAAAGGCGACGTGGTGGTGGACGGCACGTCCATCGCCGACCCGAAGACCAACCTGCCGCAACTGCGCTCGCGCGTGGGCATGGTGTTCCAGCACTTCGAACTGTTCCCGCACCTGACCATCACCGAAAACCTGACCATCGCGCAGATCAAGGTGCTTGGCCGCAGCAAGGAAGAAGCCACCAAAAAGGGCCTGCAACTGCTTGAGCGCGTCGGCCTTTCGGCACACGCGCACAAGCACCCGGGCCAGCTTTCCGGCGGCCAGCAACAACGGGTGGCGATTGCCCGCGCCCTGGCCATGGACCCGATCGTCATGTTGTTCGACGAACCGACCTCGGCGCTGGACCCTGAGATGGTCAACGAAGTGCTCGACGTGATGGTGCAACTGGCCCACGAAGGCATGACCATGATGTGCGTAACCCACGAAATGGGGTTTGCGCGCAAAGTGGCCGACCGTGTGATCTTCATGGACGCCGGCAAGATCATCGAAGACTGCCCGAAGGAGGAGTTCTTCGGCGACATCAGCGCCCGCTCCGAACGCGCGCAGCACTTCCTTGAGAAAATCCTGCAGCACTAAGCCCTACAGAGCTTCCACTGCAAAAAACCGAGCCCATGTGACTGTGGGCTTGTGTGGGAGCGGGCTTGCTCGCGAAGGCGTAGTGTCAGTCGGTACATTTTTCATTGACCCACCGCATTCGCGAGCAAGTCCGCTCCCACACTGGACTGAGCAGGCCGACAAGCTCTGGTTGACCCAAGGCAACTGTGATGAAATGCGACCCCAACCAATTTCGCGCCGCACCGCCATCACTTGCCGTGAAACCTCGTCTGATTCGCCAACTGTTCCTGCCGCCGTTGATCATCGCCCTGATGATCGGCTTGGGTTATATCGGCTTCTGGGTCAGTGAGTACTATGGCATTCGCACCCTCAGCGACAACGGCGAACGCCAGTTGGAGCTGCACGCACGCACCGTCGAAAGTGAACTGAGCAAATACACCTACCTGCCCAGTCTGCTGGAGCTCGAATCCAGCGTCTCCACGCTGCTGGCCGACCCGAACCAGGAAACCCGGCAGACGGTCAATGATTACCTCGAAGGCCTGAACCGACGCAGTCGCAGTCGGGCCATCTACGTGATGGACACCACCGGCCGTGTGCTGGCCACCAGTAACTGGCGCGATGCCGACAGCTACCAGGGTGAAGACCTGTCCTTTCGCGCCTATTTCCAGAATGCCGTGCGCGGCCAGCCGGGCCGCTTCTATGGCATCGGCAGCACCAACGGCGAGCCCGGCTACTACCTGGCCCACGGCCTGGAAGAGCACGGCAAGATCATCGGCGTCGCCGTGGTCAAAGTGCGCCTCGAAGCCCTCGAAGAGCGCTGGCAGCGTGCGCGCCTCGAAGCGTTCGTGAGCGACGAGAACGGCATCATCATCCTCTCCAGCGACCCCGCCCGCCGGCTCAAGGCCGTGCGCCCGCTGAGCGACGACACCAAAGAACGCCTGGCCCACAGCCTGCAATATTACTGGGCGACGCTAAACGAACTGGAGCCGCTGGCCCGTGAGCGACTCAATGAGGGCACCGAAAAACTGACCTTCCCGGCCAACAGCGAAGTGGTCAACGACGAGCACGAGGTCAGCTACCTCGCCCAAACCCGCCCGCTCAACGACACGCCGTGGAATTTCACCCTGCTGACCCCACTCAATGACCTGCGCCGCGCGGCGATCAACCAGGGCATTCTGGTCGCTGTCGCATTCGGCCTGGTGGCGTTTTTGCTGATCGCCTGGAACGAGCGCCGCAAGGTGATCGCCACCCGCCTCGCCGCGCGGGAAGCCTTGCAGGAAGCCAACAGCCAGCTGGAGCGTCGGATTGCCGAACGCACCGCCGACCTGCGTGCCAGCAACGAACGGCTCAAGGGCCAGATTCGCGAACGGCGCCAGGCCGAAGAAACCTTGCGCCGCGCCCAGGACGAACTGGTGCAAGCGGGAAAACTCGCTGCCATCGGCCAGATGTCCACCAGCATCGCCCACGAGTTGAACCAGCCGCTGGCGGCGCTGCGCACGCTGTCGGGCAACACGGTACGCTTCCTCGAACGTGGCGCCCTCGACACTGCCAGCGCCAACCTCAAAACCATCAATGAACTGATCGACCGCATGGGCCGCATCACCGCTAGCCTGCGCTCCTTTGCCCGGCGCGGCGATGACCAGGGCGAAGCCAACCTCGGTAAAGCCGTGGACGCCGCGTTCCAGGTGCTCGGCGCTCGTCTCGACGGCCTGCCGTTGACCGTGCACCGCGACTTCGCCAACGCTCAATTGCAAATCGACCAGACGCGCCTGGAGCAGATCCTGGTCAACCTGATCGGCAATGCCCTGGACGCGATGCAGGCGCAACCTGCGCCCGAACTGTGGTTGGATGGCCACGTGTTTGAGGGCAAGTACCGCCTGCACGTGCGCGACAACGGGCATGGTATCGACCCCGAAACGCGCAAGCATTTATTCGAACCGTTCTTCACCACCAAACCCGGCGAACAAGGCCTGGGCCTGGGCCTGACCCTTTCCGCCAGCCTCGCGGCGGCCACCGGCGGCAACCTTGCCGTGGAACACCCGGCCAGCGGTGGTACTGCCTTTGTCTTGTGCCTGCCGCTGGTGGGCACTCAAAAAGCTGAGTCGACATGAATACAGACACCACAGCCGCAAAAGACGAACTCACCGTTCTGATCGTCGAGGACGATCCCCATGTGCTGCTCGGCTGCCAACAGGCCCTGGCGCTGGAAGACATTCCCAGCGTGGGCGTGGGCAGTGCTGAAGAAGCCCTCAAGCGCATTGGCGAGAACTTTGCCGGCATCGTCATCAGCGACATTCGCCTGCCGGGCATCGACGGTCTGGAGCTGCTGACCCGCCTCAAAGCGCTGGATAAAAGCCTGCCGGTGGTGCTGATCACCGGGCACGGCGATATTTCGATGGCCGTCGGGGCCATGCGCAATGGCGCCTACGACTTCATGGAAAAGCCCTTCTCCCCCGAACGCCTGGTTGACGTCGCGCGCCGCGCCCTGGAGCAACGCGGGCTGGCGCGAGAAGTGTGGTCGCTGCGCCGCCAACTGGCCGAACGTGATTCGCTGGAGGGCCGCATCATCGGCCGCTCGCCGGCGATGCAGAACCTGCGCGAATTGATCGCCAACATCGCCGACACGTCGGCCAACGTGTTGATCGAAGGCGAGACCGGCACCGGCAAGGAACTGGTCGCGCGCTGCCTGCATGATTTCAGCCGGCGCCATTCCCATCAGTTCGTTGCCCTGAACTGCGGCGGCTTGCCGGAAAACCTGTTCGAAAGCGAGATTTTCGGCCACGAAGCCAACGCCTTTACCGGCGCCGGCAAGCGTCGCATCGGCAAGATCGAGCACGCCCACGAAGGCACGCTGTTTCTCGACGAAGTGGAAAGCATGCCGATCAACCTGCAGATAAAACTGCTGCGGGTGTTGCAGGAACGCACCCTTGAGCGGCTGGGCTCGAACCAGAGCGTGGCCGTGGATTGCCGGGTGATCGCCGCCACCAAATCCGACCTCGATGAGCTGAGCCGCGCCAGCCAATTTCGCAGCGACCTTTACTACCGCCTCAATGTGGTGACCCTGGAACTGCCGCCGTTGCGCGAACGTCGCGAAGACATCCTGCAGTTGTTCGAGCACTTCCTGCAGCAATCCTCCCTGCGCTTTGATCGCACCGCGCCTGAGCTGGACAACCAGACCGTGTCGACACTGATGAGCCACGACTGGCCAGGCAACGTGCGCGAACTGCGCAACGTCGCCGAGCGCTTTGCCCTGGGCTTGCCCGCCTTCAAGAAAAGCGGCAACGGCAACAGTAACCACGGCCTGGCCTTCACCGAAGCGGTGGAAGCCTTCGAGCGCAACCTGCTCAACGATGCCCTGCAGCGCAGCGGCGGCAACCTGACCCAGGCCAGCCTGGAACTGGGAATGGCCAAGACCACCCTGTTCGACAAGGTCAAGAAATACGGGTTGAGCCACTGATGGATCTATTCTTGAAGGCCGCCATTGGCGCGGCGGTGGTGTTGGTCCTGGCGGCGTTGGCCAAGACCAAAAACTATTACATCGCGGGGCTGGTGCCGCTGTTCCCGACCTTTGCGTTGATTGCGCACTACATCGTCGGCAAGGGCCGCTCGGTGGAGGACCTGAAGACCACCATCGTGTTTGGGATGTGGTCGATCATTCCGTATTTTGTGTATTTGGCGACGCTGTATGTGATGGTCGACCGCCTGCGCCTGGAGGCGTCACTCGCCGTGGCGGCGGTGGCATGGTTAATGGCAGCGACGGTGTTGGTGAGCGTGTGGGTGCGCCTGCATAGCTGACAACCGCGGTCAAAAACGGGCAAGGGTGACCTGACACACCTCAATCAAAAATGTGGGAGCGGGCTTGCTCGCGAAGGCGGCGTGTCAGTCGATATATCCGCTGACTGAATCACCGCTTTCGCGAGCAAGCCCGCTCCCACATTCAGAGGTGCGAATCACCCGAATCTCAGCGGACGATCTTGTCGACCTGAATCCCCAGCTTTTTCAACCGATACCAGAAGCTCCTTTCTGAAATCCCGATTTTCGCCGCCGCGGCAGCCTGCACGCCGTTGCTCTCGTGCAACGCCGCCAGGATGTAGGTTTTCTCGACGTCCGCCAGCGCCGCGTCCAGGTCCGCAGGCACGCCAGGGTTGTCCCCAAGCAACGCCGTGACGCCGTCCTCTGCCGGTTTTGAAGCAAACAGGTAGGCCGGCAGGTCGATGTCTTCGATCACCGGTTTGGCGGCGACGATGGTTGCGCGCTCCACGCAGTTTTGCAGCTCGCGGATATTCCCCGGCCAGCTGTACGCGGCCATGGCCTGCAAGGCCTCCGGGCTGAACCCGGTGATGCGTTTGCCGGCGGTGGCGCTCAGGGTCTGGGCGAAGTGCCGGGCCAGGGGCACGATGTCCTCGGCGCGTTCGCGCAGGGCCGGCAGCGGGATCGGGAACACATTCAGGCGGTAATACAGGTCTTCGCGAAACTCTTTATTGGCCACCGCGTCCAGCAGGTTTTTGTTGGTGGCGGCGATCACCCGCACATCCACCTTGCGCTCGCGCGGGTCGCCCACCGGCTCGATCACCCGCTCCTGCAACGCGCGCAGAATCTTGGCCTGCAACGCCAGGGGCATGTCGCCCACCTCATCCAGAAACAGCGTCCCCTTGTCAGCCTGCATAAAGCGCCCGACCCGATCCGCCACGGCGCCGGTGAAGGCGCCCTTGCGATGGCCAAACATTTCGCTTTCCAGCAAGCCTTCCGGAATCGCCGCGCAGTTGACCGCTACAAATGGCTTGTCGGCACGGCTGCCGTGCTTGTGGATCGCGCGCGCGACCATTTCCTTGCCGGTGCCGCTTTCGCCAGTCAGCAGGATAGTGGCGTTGCTGTCACGCACCGAATCGATTGCATGCAGCACCTGGCGAAACGCCGGGCTGTCACCCACCAGGCTGTCAAACTGCGCATGGTGATCGAGTTCGGCGCGCAGCCGCGCGTTGTCGCGCATGATGTCGCGAAACTGCAAGGCCTTGGCTACGGTGATGTCCAGTTCGTCGATGTCGAACGGCTTGGCAATGTAGTCATAGGCGCCGTTGCGCATCGATTGCACGGCGTTTTTCACCGTGCTGTAGGCGGTCATCACGATCACCGGCAAATCCGGGAAACGCACCTTGATCTCGGCCAGCAGCGCCGGGCCGTCCATGCCGGGCATGCGCCAGTCACTGATCACCAGGTCGATGTCTTCCTGTTCCAGCACCTTAAGCGCGTGCAGGCCGTTGCTTGCGGTAAATACCTGAATGCCGTTCTGGCTCAGGGCCGACGACAGCAAGTCGCAGAGCTTGGGCTCGTCGTCGACTACCAATACGTTATGCGTCATGACCATCCTCATCGTCGCCGTCGTCAGCACCCTGGGCCGGAATGTACAGGCTGAAGGTGGCGCCGGCATCTTTCTCACTGGCACATTCAATGCTGCCGTCGTGACTTTCCATGATCGAATAGACTTTTGCCAGGCCCAGGCCCGTGCCCGAGGCCTTGGTGGTGACGAACGGTGTGAAGATCCGCTCGATCATATCCGCCGGGATGCCCTGGCCGGTGTCGGCGATGCTGATCACCGTATTGCCGTCGACACTGCGGATGCCCAGGGTCAGACGCCCGCCTTCGGGCATCGCGTCGATGGCGTTGAGAATCAGGTTGAGGCACGCCTGCTTGAGTTGTTTGGCATCGGCATAGATCGTCGCACCGGGTGCCTGGTCGTCAATCTGCGCGTCAATGTTATGCGTGGACAGTTCCGGGCTGCAGAAACCGAGAATCTCTTCCACCAGCGCACGCGCCGGCTGCAGCACGCGCAGCGGCGGGTTGGGTTTGGCGAAATCGAGGAATTCGGTGATCAGGTCGTTGATGCGGCTGACCTCGCTGATCACGTATTCCAGGTGGCGCTTGTCGGTTTCCGCCAGGTCGGCGCGACGGTGCAACAATTGGGTCGCGGTTTTGATGATGCCCAGCGGGTTGCGGATCTCGTGAGCCAGGCCCATGGCGACTTCGCCCAGGGCGTGCAGCCGATCGCGGCGGCGTAACTGGGCTTCAAGGTGATGCAGTTCGCCCAGGCGCTCGGTCATGTGGTTGAAGGTGCTGCTCAACTGCGCCAGCTCATCGCCGCCAGTGACCAATACGCGGTGTTCGTAATGACCCGAGATCACCGCGTCCACGCCTTGGGACAAATCGCGCAACGGTTTGGTCAGGCGCCGCGACACCAGCACCCCGGCGCCAAGGGATAGCGCCGAGCTGAGCAGGAAAATCAGCACGAACAGGTTGCTCTGATTCACCAGCCCGACCAGGCTGGTATGGCGTAGCAGACCGCTGAAGATCACCCCTTGCAGGTCGCCGGCATCATTGAAGATTGGCCAATACAGACCGCTGTAATTGTTGGTGAACTGCTCGCTCGGCTGCTTGGTGGCGCGCATGGCCGTTTCGACGTCCTTGGGAATGCGCGAGGGGTGGTTTTCGAAACGCTGGGTCGAGAAGATTTCGTTAAAGCCCGACGGATTGGCCAGGTACAGGCGCAGGTCGAGTGAATGCACATCGGCCACGCTGGTGAGGAAACTGCTGTCCAGGTACGTCGCCACCAACAGCAGGTAGTCGACGCCTTCCTGGGTGGTTTCGAAGGTCGAGACCACGAGGCCCGTACTCACGCCCGCCACCTGCACGGTTTGCAGCACCGCGTTGCTGGTCAGGTCGATCTGCTTGACCACATCGTCGGAGGCCGTGCTGAACACGACCTTGTGATCACTCACGCGAATCAGCGCGACCACGTCGATGTCCGTGGCGTCGGCAATGTCGGCGGTCAGCCGGTCGTGCTTGGCGGCCTGCTTGGTCGAAGGCGGGCTGGTGTAGCGCAGGAACAGCTTGGCCATGCGCGCGTTGTCATGAAGGATGTCGCCGATTTCGTCCTTGACGATCTTGGTCGACTCTTGCAGCCAGATACGCACGTTACTGTCGAAAATCTGCGACAGCGTGGTCGCTGCCAGCTCGGCGGCGATCATGGTGGGAATAACGCTGACCAGCCAGAACGCCAGCACCAGCTTGCGCTGGACGCTCCAGCGCGAAATGGCAAAGGGGCGGGCTTTCTGGCGGGTTTTGGTGATCATCAGGTTTCGCTTATCGCAGCAGCCATGGCAGGGTCGGAACGGTCCGGTCTCAGGTACATTTTCACGAGCTTGAGCAGGCTGTTGACCAGCCGGTTACGGTGACGGAAGAACATGCTGTTGCCTTGGAACTCGCACCCCAGGCGCAGCTTACTGGCATACCCTTCCTGACCGCACTCGTACACAGGGATTTTGTGCTGAATACAGTAGTCGACGTTGGTCAGCCAACTGCGAAAGTACAGGTTGTATTCGCGGCTGAATGCCATGTCGTGCCCAAAGAACTTGTCGATCAGGCGGTGCTGGTCCAGCAGGATCAGATTGAACGCCACCAAATGCTCGTCCACCCAATAAAGAACACAGACCGCGCGCCCTTCAAGCCGTTCGAGGATGCCGGTGAAGTAACGCGCCGGCAAACGTTCGAACTGCAGCTGCGAGCGCGCGAGCGTGGCCTCGTACAAGCGCATGACCTGCGGCAACACATCATCAATATTGCGCCGCCACTCCACGCGCGGGCCCGGCGCACGCAGTTTACGGCGCAGGTCCTTGCGCGTCGATTTGCACAACGAGCCAAGGTAGGCGTCTACCGAACCGTAGGGCACCGTCAGCAGACCGCTGGGCAAGCTCGGCATGCTCTGGAAACCTGCGCTGCGGCAACTGGTCGCCCAGTGCGGGTCGTCGGTCGGTACATCTTTGACCGCCACCAGGCCAATCCCGAAGGCATTGGCATCCTGTCGCGCGGCTTGCAGCAACTGCTTGAGCAACACTGGGCGCCGCGCCTGGGGTATGGCGCTTGCAATACCAGCGTCGCAACGCTCGGCTATCGGCGAGCCAATGGCATACAGCGGCAACCGCAAAACACCCGGCCACAGTCGCTCCAGGCGTTCGGTAAAACGCTTGCCGGCACCCGACACCGTGGTGTCGAGGCGATAATGGGTGATGAACGCAGCGGCCACTGCCACCAGTGTTTCATCTTCGTAAACGGCCAGGTAACGCCATTTGAAGTCATCAATGGCCGCGTTTTCCACGGCGACGTAAAAATCCCAATCCTCCAGGGCACCGGGAAAACAGTCGTTCCAGGCACTGCGCTGGATGGCCCGGATAGTCGAGAAGGCTTGAGCGGTGATCACGGGTTTCCCTTTTTTTCTATTTCTTGTGGCGAGCGGGCTTGCTCCGCGGTGGGCGGAGCAGCCCCAAACCCAGGCACCTCGGTTCTAACTGGAAGCATGCAGTGTCAGTGATGGGGCGGCGGCGCCACCCACCGCGGGGCAAGCCCGCTCGCCACTGGCCGCGCGCGTGCGACTGACGCAGGCATGTTGCTCGACAAACTCGGCGCTCAACTCGATCACGCGTCGGTATTGCAGGTCGACGGTGATCATGTGGTAGCAGTTGTCCAACAGGATCTTGGTCACGGGGCCGCCCAAATGGCGCTCCACGTAATCGGCGTTCCAGCGGCTGGTGATGTCGTCCTCGATGGAGTGCAAAACCAGCGCCGGTACCTTGACCTCGGGCATGCGTTTCTTGACCACGGCGTTCATGCGGTGCAACTCGCGCACCGTAATGCCTTCCATGGTCAGCAAACCGGCTTCGCTGCTCTCCCCTTCCTTCATCTGACGTTCGACGATGGCCCGCAGGCGCTCGTTCTTGATGCCGTAAGGCGGCTTCTCTTCGAAGCGACAGATGTGTACGCCGAACGGAATCTTCATCAGCAGTGGCGTGAGAAACGCCAGCTTATGAATACTCCAGCCGTCATATTTCAAGGTCGTGGAATACATCAACAGCCCGGCGACTTGCCCAGGGTGTTCGGCGGCCACGTACATCGACATCACCGCCCCCATAGACAAGCCACCGACAAATACCTGCTCGTGGCGTTGCTTGACCTGCACGAAGGTATTGCGCACGCCTTCGTACCAGTCCAGCCAGCCGGTGGCTTGCAGGTCGCTGTTGTCGCCGCAATGCCCAGCCAGGGTGGGCACGTACACCGTGCAGTTACCCGCCTTGGCCAAGCCTTTGGCGACTTGACGCAATTCCGTCGGGGTGCCGGTCAGGCCGTGGATCAACAGGATCCCGACCGGACCTTCACCGAGAACGAAGCCGGCATCACCTTCACCGAGGTCGATCCCGGAAGTGCTCACCGTTTAGTCGCTCGCACCAGCAGTTGCTCGAGCAGCTTCAGGCCCAGGTCGATTTCCGGGTAGCTGATTTCCAGCGACGGCGCCAGGGTGATCACGTTTTTGTAGTAGCCGCCCACATCGAGGATCAAGCCGAGTTTCTGGCCATCGACGACCATGTCGCCCTTCATGCCTTCTTCAACCATGTAGTCCAGGGTCGCCTTGTCTGGCGTGAAGCCATCCGGGCCACAGATTTCGCAGCGCAGGGCCAGGCCCAGGCCATCGACGTCGCCGATGATCGGGAAACGTTTCTGCAGGTCCTGCAGGCCTTCCAGGAAGTATTTGCCCTTGGCCATGACCATCGCGCCGTAGTCGACTTCGCTGGTCATCTTGAACATTTCCAGGCCAACCGCCGTCCCCAGTGGGTTGGAGGCGAAGGTGGAGTGCGTCGAACCTGGTGGGAAGATCTTCGGGTTGATCAACTCTTCACGCGCCCAGATGCCGCCCAGCGGGTTCAAGCCGTTGGTCAGTGCCTTGCCGAAGACGATCACGTCCGGCTGCACGTCGAAGTGCTCGATCGACCACAGCTTGCCGGTACGGTAGAAGCCCATCTGGATTTCATCGGACACCATCAGGATGCCGTGCTGGTCCAGTACATGCTTGAGTTCGCGGTAGAAGTTCATCGGCGGGATCACGTAGCCGCCGGTGCCCTGGATCGGCTCGACGTAAAACGCTGCGTATTCGCTCTGGCCGACTTTCGGGTCCCACACGCCGTTGTATTCGGTCTCGAACAGACGGGCGAATTGCTGCACGCAGTGGCTGCCGTACTCTTCCTTGGTCATGCCTTTGGGGCCACGGAAGTGGTACGGGAACGGGATGAACTGCGCGCGCTCGCCGAAGTGGCCGTAGCGGCGACGGTAGCGGTAGCTGGAAGTGATCGACGACGCGCCGAGGGTACGGCCGTGGTAGCCGCCTTCGAAGGCGAACATCAGGCTTTTGCCGTTGGTGGCGTTACGCACAACCTTCAGAGAGTCTTCGATGGACTGCGAACCGCCGACGTTGAAATGCACGCGACCGTCGAGGCCGAACTTCTTCTTGGCATCGACCGCGATCATTTCCGACAGCTCGATCTTGCCTTTGTGCAGGTACTGGCTGGCGATTTGCGGCAGGGTGTCGATCTGCTGTTTCAGCGCGTTGTTCAGGCGCGGGTTGGCGTAGCCGAAGTTGACGGCCGAGTACCACATTTGCAGGTCGAGGTAGGCCTGGTCTTCGGTGTCCCACACGTAGGAGCCTTCGCAACGGCTGAAAATACGCGGCGGCTCGATGTAGTGAACAGTGTCGCCGTAGGAGCAGTACTTGGCTTCTTTATCCAGAAGGATCTGGTCTTCGGCAGTGGCGATACGGATATCAGACATGGTGGAAGAGTTCCTGGTTGTCAGCAGTAAAGGTGGTAGCGTTGGCCGCGATGCCCTGAGGCAGCTTGGCCAGCAATGCGCTCACTTCGGCGAAGGTGTCGAAGCGCGCGTGAGGAATATCGTTGGCCTGGCAATAGTCGGCCAGGCTGCCCTTGGCGAAGACGAAGTCGGCGGTGGAGGCCACGCACATGTCGGACTTGCCGTCGCCGATCACCAGCACGCGCTTGTTGCGCGGGGTGGATTTGCACTTGCAGTTGCCGGAAGCGGCACGGCAGGCATCGCTGGAATACGGGAAGTCGATGCGCCAGCTGTTCTGGTCGACCTGGCGCAGGCGGTTGGCGAGGATCGGCAGCAAGGTCACGTAGTTGCGCGACAGGATGCGCGCGATGCCTTGTTCGATGCCGTCGCTGACCACTTCGATGGTCGCGCCCAGGCCCATGACGTGATCGACGAAGTCCGGAAAGTCCGGGTCGATCTCGACGCTGTCGAAGTACGCCAGCAGTTCAGCCGGGGTTGCTTTGATCAGCGCCAGTTGACGGCTCAGGCATTCGCGGGAACCGATATGCCCATCCAGCCATTCCTGTTCGATGGTTTCCCACTCGGGGCCGGCGAAGCGTTGGAGGACGTTGTCGATGACGTCGGTTGGGGTGATGGTCCCGTCGAAGTCACACACGATATGCCAGTGGATCATTGCCTTTCCTTGAGTTGGAGGGCTTGAAGAAAATCGCGCTCTTTGCGCTTGCAGGAGGGGTAGAGCAGAGATTGTGCCAACTGGCTAAAAGCCCGCAGGGCTGGGGTTTTGGCCGAAAGCCCGGGTGTTTTGTGTCGCAGGAGCTACAATTTTTGTAGCTTGCTACAAACAAGATGAGTGCTTGCGTCAGGGATGCCCTTCGCGCGTGAATGCGCGCATGTTCAGATAAGGAAATGGCTCCATGTTCAAGGTTACTTCTGCTGTATTCGCCGGTTTGCTGGGGCTGTGGGGCTTTTCCAGCACGGTATGGGCCGACGGCATTACCGGCGAAGTGGGTGCGGGTGTCAGCTATCAACCCCACGACCCTACCGGCAGCCGCTACGAAACCCGGCCGATTCCCTACTTCGATCTGGACTGGGGCAGTGTCAGCCTGGGCACCGACGACGGCCTGACCTGGAGCGCGCTGAACACCAACGGCATTACTGCCGGCCCTTACATCAATTACCTGTCGGGCCGCACGGCCAATGGCTCACTGCGCGGTTTGCGCGATGTGTCGGACATGGCGGAAGTGGGCGGTTTCATCCAATACGCTCCGGCCGAGTTCTGGCGCGTGTACGCGCAGGTCGGCCAGGCCGTGGGCGGCGGGCGTGATCAGAGTGGCGTGTTGGGCAAGCTCGGCGGTGAGCTGGGTTACCCGTTGGGCGGCGGCATCATCGGCAGCACCGGCCTGATGGCGCACTTTGCCGATGCGCGCCAGACGCAGACTTTTTTTGGTGTGGATGACAAGGAGTCGGCGGCTTCGGGCATTCGGGCCTATAACGCCAGCGCGGGTTTCCAGAACCTGACGCTGACCCAGAGTTTTGAATTTCCGCTGGATACGCATTGGTCGTTATTGACCAGCGCCAGTTGGACGCACCTGGTGGGGTCGGCGGCCAACAGCACGATCGTCAAGCAGACGGGTGATGTGAACCAGGGGCAGGTGCAGACGGCGATCAGTTACAAGTTTGAGTGATGGGTTGGTTCTGGGTGGCTGGCGGCCGTCCCGCCGCCTTCGCGAGCGAGCCCGCTCCCACACTTGAAGCTCAGTGCATCAGGTGTACTCGGTCAAATGTGGGAGCTGGCTTGCCTGCGATAGCATCAACTGGGTGCGCCTGATGTACCGAGGTGCCTGCATCGCAGGCAAGCCAGCTCCCACAGAAAGCAGATCTGCTGTTGCTGCAATCACTCAGGATAGGTACACAAGGCCCCGAAGACCTATCAGCCCTTGGCCTCACTGATGATCTGACGAATCGCCCCAACAAAAGCCTCAGCCGGCTGCCCCCCACTGACCGCATACTGGTCGTTAAACACAATAGTTGGCACCGAAGTCACCCCTCGGGAAATCCACAGTTGCTCTTGCTCACGCACCTCTGCGGCGTATTCATCAGAGGCCAGAATCTGCGCAGCACGCGTGACATCCAACCCAACACTTTCAGCAATAATCGCCAAGGTCGCAGGGTCGGACGGGTCTTGCCCATCACTGAAATAAGCCTTGAACAGTGCTTCCTTCAGGTTGTACTGCAACCCTTCCAACCCAGCCCAATGCAGCAAGCGATGCGCATCAAACGTGTTGTAGATACGACTCTGCCCGTCAGTGCGAAACGCAAAGCCCAACGCCGCACCCAAGTCACGAATACGCGCACGGTTAGCCTGCGATTCCTCTGCCGTGGAGCCGTATTTTTCAGTGATGTGCTCAACGATGTTCTGCCCGATAGCCGGCATATTCGGGTTCAGCTCAAACGGCTGGAAATGAATCTCGGCCTGCACCTCAGCGCCCAGCTGGTCCAACGCCTCAGTCAGCCCACGCAGGCCGATAATGCACCAGGGGCACGACACGTCGCTGACGAAATCGATTTTCAGGGGAGTACTCATGGTAGGCAACCTCGCTGGCATTGATGCGCCGTAAAAGTTGCACGATACACCAACTTCACAACACCTTCGAAGGCTGCCCCAAATCAATCTGCGCCCAGTGCGCGGCATCTTCGCGATGGGCTTGCAGGTACGGCAACACCGCCGCCAGCAACGGCGCCTTGAACGCCTCCTGAAAACGATGCGCCAGGCCGGGAATCAACTTCAACTGGCTGCCCTGGATATGCGCGGCCAAATGCACACCGTGCATCACCGGCAGCAACGGGTCGGCAGTGCCATGCACCACCAGCGTTGGCACACGCAATTGATTGAGCAGCGGCACACGACTGGGCTCGGCGAGGATCGCCATGATCTGGCGCTTGACCCCGTCCGGGTTGAAGGCGCGGTCGTAGGACAGCGCGGCCTGATGCAGCAATACCTGGCGATCGTCCTTCACATTCGGGCTGCCCAACGCCGCCAGCAAGTCGGCCTGTTGCTCCAGCGCCACTTCACGGTTGGGCGCGCTGCGCCGCGACAGCAACTGCACCAACGCCGCACTCGGCGCCGGCAAGCCTTCGGCGCCGGAGCTGGTCATGATCAACGTCAGGCTCTCGACCCGTTGCGGCGCCATGGCCGCCAGGTGCTGGGCGATCATGCCGCCCATGCTCGCACCCAGCACGTGGAATTGGCGGATCTGCAATGCGTCCATCAAGCCCAGGGCGTCGTCGGCCATGTCGGTCAGCGTGTAAGGCGCCGCCACCGGCAGGCCGAGTTTGTAGCGCAGCACTTCGAAGGTCAGGTTGGCACTGGCCGGTGCCTGGCGCCACGTGGACAGGCCGACGTCACGGTTGTCGTAGCGAATCACCCGAAACCCTTGTTCGCACAGCGCCACGACAACTTCGTCCGGCCAGTGGATCAACTGCCCGCCCAGGCCCATGACCAGCAGCAATGCAGGGTCGGACGCACGGCCGATGCTCTGGTAGGCAATGCTCACCTGAGCCAGGTCGACCGTTTGCGTCGGGACATTGACGTCACATCGAGAAGCCGCAAAAGACGGCAGGCCGAACAATAGAGCGGCCAGTAAACACAACACGCGCATGAAAAACACCGAAACACAGAACCCCAGTAGAGCGCGAGTCTGATGAAGTTTGTTCAAGCGCGCTGCCACAGTTGCGTGACAGTTTGATGAACGGCGCCCAGCGGTCATGATCGACACGCCTTGCAACATGAGACAAACTCACGCCATTGCTGTTTTTCACAAATCGTCTTCATGGAGAGCCCGTGCTCGAAATCCGTCACCTCAAGACCCTGCACGCCTTGCGCGAAGCCGACAGCCTGGTCGAAGCCGCCGAGCGCCTGCACCTGACGCAGTCGGCACTGTCCCATCAGTTCAAGGAGCTGGAAGAGCGCTTGGGCATGCAGCTGTTCGTGCGCAAGACCAAGCCACTGCGCTTTACCAGCGCCGGTCTGCGTTTGCTGCAACTGGCCGACGCCACCCTGCCCTTGCTGCGCGGCGCCGAGCGCGATATTGCGCGTCTCGCCGGCGGCACCGCCGGGCGTTTGCACATGGCCATTGAGTGCCACAGTTGCTTCCAGTGGCTGATGCCGACCATCGACCAGTTCCGCGATGCCTGGCCGGAAGTCGAGCTGGACCTGGCCTCCGGTTTCGCCTTCGCGCCACTGCCGGCGCTGGCGCGGGGCGACCTGGACCTGGTGGTGACTTCCGACCCGCTGGAATTGCCGGGCATCACCTACGTGCCGCTGTTCACTTACGAAGCCATGCTGGCCGTGGCCAACCAGCACGCACTGGCGAACAAATCGTACATCGTGCCCGAAGATTTGCTCACCGAGACCCTGATCACCTACCCGGTGGAACGCGATCGGCTGGACATTTTCACGCGCTTTTTAGAGCCGGCCGACGTGGAACCGGCCCAGGTGCGCACCTCGGAACTCACCGTCATGATGATGCAGCTGGTGGCCAGCGGCCGTGGTGTGTGCGGCATGCCGCATTGGGCGCTGCATGAGTACAGCTCGCGCGGTTACGTGAAGGCCAAACGGTTGGGCGAGAAAGGGCTGTTCGCAACGTTGTATGCGGGGATTCGTGCAGACATGCTGGACGCGCCGTACATGCGCGACTTTTTGCTGACGGCCAAGGACACGTCGTTTTCCACGCTCGATGGCGTCAGCGCCGTTCGCTAAACGACACAGATTAAAAATGTGGAAGCTGGCTTGCCTGCGATGCAGACGACGCGGTCTGACTGCAGCACCGAGGCGATGTTATCGCAGGCAAGCCAGCTCCCACATGGGATTGAGTTCCCACCTGGGACTTCAGTCGACCTTGAGTTCACGCCACATGTGGATCTTGTCGAAATAATCCTCGCCCACCCGCACCGCCAGTGGCTCCAGGCCGTACTGGATGAAGCCGCAGCGCTGGTACAACGCGAACGCGGCATCGTTGCCAGCGGTCACCGTCAGCTGAATCAACTTGAGGCGTGAGTGGCGGCGCGCCTCGCTGAGCGCCGCTTCTACCAGCTGGCGGCCCACGCCCTTCTGCTGATAAGCCTCGTTCACGTACATACCGAACAAGGTCACCTTGTGCCGAGCTTTCTCACGCGGCTCGAACGCCAGGCCGACAATGCCCACCAATGCGTCCCCCTCAAAAGCCCCGAGCAGCCGATCCAGCGGGCTGTCGACGCGCTTTTCCCACCAGCTCAAGGGCATCAGCGCGCGCTCCGCCACGCTGGAGGTGAACGCCTGCGGATAAGCGCCGTACGCCTCAAGCATCAACGCCCGATAAGCCTCGGCGTCGTTGGCGCCAAGTGAACGAATCATCATGCGTCGCAGGTCAGCGATGCGCGGTAAAACGGCAGGATCACATCGCGCGTCAACGGCGCCAGTTGCAGGCCACCGTCACCAGCAGGGTCGATCCAGCGCACTTCTTCGATTTCGGCCGCGGGCGTCACCGCTACGTCGATGTGCACCTGGAACAGCTCGGCGTCCACGGTGAACCCAGGCTCATTGGCGGCGGGGGCCGAGAAGTGGCCAAGATAGACAGCCTGACTTGGCTCGATGCGCAGGTTGAGTTCCTCAAACAGCTCACGGGCCAGGGCTTGGGCCGGTTGTTCGCCGGCGTCAATCTTGCCGCCCGGTTGCATGAACGCCTGGGTGCCGCGCTTGCGCACCAGCAGGGTTCGGCCGTCGCTGCCAATCAACAGCGCAGCGGCGATGCGGATAGTGGATGTCATGTAAAAACTTCCTTCAATGCAAAGGCGCAAGGATCACAGATAGCGCGTTATTCGCAAAGCAATCCTTCATGCCGCTCTTTGATAAACACGCTGTACCTGGCGCCTTCCATGGTCTCAAAGGCGATCAACTTGTCCACCAGCGGCAGGTTCAGCACCTTGCCGGCGTTGAGCAACAACATGCCGTTATCGGCGTTGAGGTTGCGCGCCAGCACCATGCCCTCCTCCAGCTCGCGGGTGCCCAGCACCCTGACACTGGGGTCGCCCAGGGTCACGTCATTGAGGTACGTGGCGCAGACTGAAACAAAACTTTCCACCATGTCGGGGTCGTAAAGGCGACCGGCGTATTTGCGGATATAGAGCAGCGCTTCGTCGCTGTTCATCTGGCGTTCGAGGATCAGGCCTTTTTGCAGCTCGATAAAATCCACCGCCAGTTTCAACAGGCGCGAACCTGCGGGAATCGCGTCACCCTTGAGGTGATCGGGAAAACCGCTGCCGTCCCAGCGTTCCTGATGATGGCGGATAAGCCGCGCTGCGTCTTTCATCGGTTCCAGGGTCATCAGCAACGATTCGCTTTGGGTGGCGTAAGCGCGATAACGCTCACGGTCGCTGCTGTGCAACAGGTCTGAAGGCGAGGCCATCATGCTGTCGCTCCAGCTCAATTTGCCGATGTTGTAGAGCGCGGCAGCCATGGTCAGGTCGCGGTTACTGGCCTCATCTACGCCATGGGCCACACACCAGGTGCGCACCAATTCGATGATTTGCCGGTTGGTTTGCTTGGCGCGCGGTAAGCGCAGGTTGGCCAACAACGAGAACACCTCGGTGCCCGTGGCGTAGCTGTGTTTGAGCTCTTCGTAGGCCAGGTCGAGCATATCGGCGGTTTGCTGCAATTCACTGGTGCGAGAGGCAACACGTTTTTCCAATGTGGCGTTGAGCTGCTTGAGTTCATCGTTCTGCGCCTGGATCAACAGCTCCAGGCGCCCACGTTCGCGCTCCGAATGCTGATGGGCCAAGGATTGACGCAGGGCCAGCAGCAGTTCTTCATCGTTCCAGGGTTTGCTCAGGTAACGGTAGATCTGGCCTTCGTTAATGGCTTTGACGATCAGCGTCAGGTCGGTCTCGCCGGTCAGCAGAATGCGCACCGTGTGCGGGTGGTGTTGGTGGATGTGCGCCAGCAACGAGGCACCATCCATGTCCGGCAGACGCGCGGCGCTCATCACCAGGTCAATGGGTTGAGTGGCGAGAATGCCCAGGGCATCAGCGGCGCAAGTGGCGCTGTGCAGTTCGAAGGGCTCCAGGCTGAGCAATCGCTTGAGGCTGTGCAAAACGTCCGGGTGGGCGTCGATCAACAGCAGCACTGGACGGTTGGCATCGATAAAGGTCACTGACTCTCCCATGGGACACCTCGGATCGTCGATCTGCGTTCCTTACGGTCTGGGACAATGCCTCCTGGCGATTAACAAGGAGTTTAGTTGGTTTTTACCAGATGATGGCCTTGCGATATCAACGCATAAAAAAAGCCGCTCCAAATGCTGGAGCGGCCTTTGAGGTGAAACGTGAATCCCTCACGCCTCGGCGTTTTTTGGGCTGGTGCCAAACGAAGCAAAACGCTTGTTGAACCCGGCAATCCGGCCTTCGACCTGAGTCTTGCGTTGCTGGCCGGTGTAGATCGGGTGCGAGGCGCTGGAGACGTCCAACGGGATGTAAGGGTACGCGTTGCCATCGCTGTGTGTGTGGGTGCGATCACTGTCGGCCGTGGAGCCGATCAGGAAGAACACGTCAGCGGCGGTGTCGTGGAACAGCACGGTGCGATAGTCGGGATGGATACCAGTTTTCATAGTGCCTCCGGGGCGTTTGAGCGCGATCAATGTGTTACACAGTAACACAATTCATGCACCCAAACGAGAACCGATTGCAATAAGGATAGACCTGTTGCGTCTATGCAGCTTCCTGAAAGTCCATTTCCGGCGGCTGTTGCGAGAAGCCGCGCGTCAGGAACCCCAGGTAAACCAGGCCGATCGCCAACCACACCACGCCCAGGTAAATTGCCAGATGATCGAGGCTGACCATCAGCCACACGTCCGCCGCGAGGCCGATGGCCGGGAACAGCAGGAACAACATCAACTCACGCACGCCACGCGCTTTCGCGCCGATCCAGTAGTGAAAGATCACCGACAGGTTCACCAGGCTGAACGCCAGGAATGCACCGAAGTTGATGAACGAGGTGGAGGTGGTCACATCCAGCTTCAATGCCAGCAACGCCACAACCGCACACAACAGGATGCTTTTGACCGGCGTGCCGAAGCGCGCATGCAAGGTGCCAAAGAACGACTTGGGCAACACGCCGTCGCGCCCCATCGCGAACAACAAGCGCGAACCGCTGGCCTGGGCCGACAGCCCCGAGGCGAACTGGCCGACGATCAAGCCGATCAGGAAGATCGACACAAACAGGTCACCGCCGACATTGCGCGCAATTTCATAGGCCGCCGAATCCACATCGGCAAACTCGAACGAGGGATGCGCGATCTGCACAAAATACGACACGCCAACGAAGATCAACCCGCCGATCAAGGTGATCAGCATGATCGCCCGCGGAATGGTCCGGCGTGGGTCGCGGGTTTCTTCAGTCAAGGTACTGACCGCGTCAAAGCCCAGGAACGAATAGCAGGCAATCGCCGCCCCGCTCATGATCAGCGGCATGTGCATCTGGCCGTTGAAGAACGGCGCGACGGTCCACAGCGGCTTGCTCGCGTCGCCCCCGATGTAATGGATGCACAGCGCGACAAACGCAATCAGCACCAGAAACTGCACCAACATCAGCAGCGCATTAATGCCGTTGGCCAGTTTCAGACCGATGATATTGATCGCCGTGGTGACGCCGATAAACGCCAGCACCCAGATCCATTGCGGCACCGCAGGGAATGCCGAATGCAGGTACGCCGCCCCGATCAACCAGATGGCCATGGGCAAGAACAGGTAGTCGAGCAACACCGCCCAACCGGCGATAAAGCCCAGTTTCGGGCTGATCGCCTTGCGCACGTAGCTGTAGGCGGAACCGGCCACCGGAAAGGCCGACGCCATGCGCCCGTAACTCATGGCGGTAAAGAACATCGCCACCAGGGCGGCCAGGTAAGCGGCCGGCACCATGCCGCCAGTGGATTGCGCGAGGATGCCGAAGGTGCCGAGCACAATGATCGGCGTCATATAGGCGATGCCAAACAGCACCACCGACCCTAACGACAGGGTGCGTTGCAAACGAGCCATGAGCGATTCTCCGCTGATTTATTAGATTTATGGCAGAACTGAAGTCGGTGAAGCGGATGTCATTTTTCTTATGATCAAGCGTATTTACTGTGGCGAGCGATGCTTGATGTAGCGAGCGGGCTTGATGTGGCGAGCGGGCTTGCCCCGCGTTGGGCTGCGAAGCGGCCCCATTACATTCGCTGTATTTCTCCAGACGAACTGCGGTTGCAGGTTTTAGGGCCGCTGCGCAGCCCAACGCGGGGCAAGCCCGCTCGCCACAAAGGGTCAGCCTTAATTGTGTGGAATCAGCAGTTCACGCGTCCCATCCGTGCGCTCGATCACCTCACCCGGCAATTTCAAGCGCTGGTCGTCGAGGTAGCGGTAGTCCTTGCGAGCCGCCACCAGTTGGTCGAGGTCCAGCTCGACGGTAAATTGTCCTTCCTCGCGCCCGGCTTCGAACAGCAGCGTGCCGATCGGGTCGACCAGCGCACTACCGCCGGCGAACAACAGGCCGCCATCGCCTTCTTCCACCCGATTGACCATCAGTGCAAACGCCTGGTTTTCCTGGGCGCGCGCCATGATCGCGGTGCGGTGCGTGGGACCGTAAGGGTCCATGTTGCCGTTGGTGACAATCAGCAGTTCGGCGCCCAGTTGCGCGTTGGCGCGGGCGGTTTCCGGGAACTCGATGTCGTAGCAGATCAACAGGCCGACACGCACACCGTTCCACAAGCAAGTGGCATAGCGGTCACCGGGCGTGAACACGCCGCGATCCGAGGCCCACAGGTGGGTCTTGCGATACCGCAGGGCGATGCCTTCGGGGGTGATCAGCAACGTGGTGTTATAGAATTGGCCGGCGTCGCTCTCGGCCATGCCGATCACCACGGCGATATTGCCTGCGCGAGCCGCCTCGACAACGGCCTGCACGGTCGGGCCATCCACCGGCTCGGCGATGTCGGCGACGGTCTCGGCTGACGGGAAGCCCATCAGGTGGGTTTCCGGAAATACGATCAGTTGCGTGTCGGCGGCGCAGGCAGCAATTGCCGCCAAGGCGCGCTCAAGGTTGTAAGCTGTGCCGTTATCACGACCTGCCAACTGGGCAAATTCGACCTTCATGGGAAGTCCTGTTGTTTTATCTGTGGCGCAGTATGCGCAGCCGCACCCGTCGGGGAAATCACGCCGCCGGGGTAACCCTATGGGGGTAGACGAATGACAGTCTCGCTACAAGACATCGCCTGGCACCGTTCGGTGGGGCAAATGATAGACGCCCTCGACCAGGCCAACTTCTGGACCCAGCTCGTGCGCTTGCTGGACAACTACGTGCCGTTCGACAGCTGGGTGGTATTGCTGTTCAGCAGCGCGCACCGCCCGCTGGTGTTCGCCGAATGCCCGGGCGTCGATGGCACGCCGGACCAGTTGTTCCAGGACTACCTCAACGGCCTGTACCTGCTCGACCCCTTCTATATCGCCAGCCGCGAACACTCGCGCACCGGCCTGTTTCGCCTGGCCGAAGTCGCGCCGGAGCACTTTGAACTCACCGAGTACTACCAGCGCTACTTCCGCCTGAACGTGGTGGCCGATGAAATCCAATTTAATTGCCAGTTGGCGGATGGGCGTACCCTGTGCCTGTCCCTGGGCTCGAAACAGCGTTTTGACCCGCAGCAGATCGCTTTGCTGTCGCTGATCCAGCCTTGGGTGCTGAGCCTGCTGCGCCAGCGCCTGCCCTTTGAACTCAAGCAGGTCAGCGCGCCGCAGCCGCCGATTCAGAATGATGACTGGGGCGCGCAACTCACCGCCCGCGAGCTGGATGTGGGCCGCTTGATGCTCAGCGGTTGCTCCAGCAAGGAAATCGCTCGTAAGCTGGAAATCTCTGTTGAAACCGTGAAAGTCCATAAGAAACACATGTACAGCAAGCTAGGGATCAAATCCCAGTCGGAGCTGTTCTCGATCTTTCTACAGGCGCAAAACGCCTAGCCGATGAGTGAACCCAAGGAAAACCGTATGAGCCTGTCGTTACTAAGCCGTTACGCCTTCTTTGCCGTGTGCGTCATTTTTACCCTCGCCAGCCTCCCCTTTATCGAACATGAATGGCTGTGGCCAATCACCGTGGTCACCGGCGTGCTCAGCTTGATCGGTCTGTTCGACCTGCTGCAAAGCCCCCACGCGGTGCGCCGCAACTACCCGATCCTGGGCAATATCCGTTACCTGGTGGAGGCCATCCGCCCGGAAATCCGCCAGTACCTGCTCGAATCCGACAGCGACGCGCTGCCCTTCTCACGCGCGCAACGCTCACTGGTTTACTCGCGCGCCAAGAACGAAACCGCCGACAAACCCTTCGGCACCCTGATCGACGTGTATCAATCGGGCTTCGAATTCATCGGCCACTCCATGCGCCCTGCGCCGTTGAGTGACCCGAGCGCGTTTCGCGTGATGGTCGGCGGCCCGCAGTGCAAGCAGCCGTACTCGGCGTCGGTGTTCAATATCTCGGCCATGAGCTTCGGCTCGTTGAGCGCCAACGCCATTCGCGCGTTGAACCAGGGCGCCAAGCTCGGCAACTTTGCCCACGACACCGGCGAAGGCAGCATCAGCCCTTACCACCGCGAAAACGGCGGCGACCTGACCTGGGAACTGGGCAGTGGCTACTTCGGCTGCCGCACCAGCGACGGCCGCTTCGACCCGGAACGCTTCGCCGCGCAGGCGCAGAACCCGCAAGTACGCATGATCGAAATCAAGATGAGCCAGGGCGCAAAACCCGGCCATGGCGGGATCCTGCCCAAGCACAAGGTCACCAAGGAAATTGCCGAGACGCGCGGCATCATGATGGGCGAAGACTGCATCTCGCCGTCGCGCCACAGCGCGTTTTCCACGCCGATTGAAATGATGCAGTTCATCGCCCAACTGCGCGAACTGTCCGGCGGCAAACCGGTGGGCTTCAAGTTTTGCCTGGGCCACCCGTGGGAGTTCATGGGCATCGCCAAGGCCATGCTCGAAACCGGCATCCTCCCGGACTTTATCGTGGTCGACGGCAAGGAAGGCGGCACCGGCGCCGCGCCGGTGGAGTTCACCGACCATATCGGTGTGCCGCTGCGTGAAGGTCTGCTGTTTGTGCACAACACGCTGGTGGGCCTCAATCTGCGCGACAAGATCAAGCTCGGCGCCAGCGGCAAGATCGTCAGCGCGTTCGATATCGCCAGCGTCCTGGCCATTGGCGCCGACTGGGCCAACTCCGCGCGCGGCTTCATGTTTGCCATCGGCTGCATCCAGTCGCAGAGCTGCCACACCAACAAATGCCCGACCGGCGTCGCCACCCAGGACCCGCTGCGCCAACGTGCGCTGGTGGTCCCGGACAAAGCCCAGCGCGTGTTCAACTTCCACCGCAACACCCTCAAGGCCCTGGCGGAAATGCTCGCCGCAGCCGGTCTGGATCATCCCTCGCAGCTGTCGGCCAAGCACCTGGTGCGACGCATGTCGGCGACTGAAATCAAACTGTTCTCGCAACTGCATGTGTTCCTCAAGCCCGGTGAGCTGCTCACCGGTGAAGTGAACGGCGAGTTCTATTCGCGCATGTGGCAGATGGCACGCGCGGACAGTTTTGAGCCGAATGAGCTGGTAGCCGCGTAACCCGATGAAAACTATTCACTGCTGAACCGGACCACCGACGGCATCGTTGAAACCAGGAGATTCACATGCCGTTACTCGACTTCGCCGCCCTCGCCGGGCAACTGCCTGACAGCTGGAAATCCACGCGCCTGGGCCAGGTAGGCCCGGCGCGGATCAAGGTGTTGCGCATGGATGAGCAGGCCTACGAGGCAGAAACCCACGCTTACAACGAAGGCCTGCTGGTGATCAGCGGCCTGCTGCGATTGAGCATCGGTGACGAGGAAATCCGCGTGGAAGCCGGCCAGATGTACCTCGTCCAAGCCGGTATCGCCCACGCGGTCCTTGCCGGTAGCCAAGGCACGTTGGTGATCATTGATGTCTAGAGACATTCAGTAATACCCAGCCTTTGCAATTGCTTATAAATACCGCCAACCTGCGCCCGCCCGACGTGCGGCGTGCGACAACGTTGCCGTGCACCTGTCATTACTAAACTATTTGTTCAAGAGCCCGCTGCCATGCTGAACGGACGCGACCCGCGCATCGATTTTTTTCGGGGCCTGGCGTTGATCTTCATTTTCTGGGATCACGTCCCCCACAATCCCCTCGGCCAGATCACCCTGCGCAATATCGGGTTCAGCGACGCAGCTGAAGTCTTCGTGTTCCTTGCCGGCTACGCCTCGGTGCTGGCGTACGGCAAGGTCCTGCAGCGCGAAGGCTACTGGATGGCCTGCTTGAAGATCCTGCGGCGCACGTGGGTGCTGTACGTGGTGCACATCTTCCTGCTGGCAATGCTGATGGGCATTGTGTTCTTCGCCAACAGCCATGTCGAAACCCGCGACCTGGTCGAAGAGATGGGCCTGACGCATTTTGTCACCCATCCTCAGCAAGCGCTGGTGGACGAATTGCTGTTGCGCTTCAAGCCGAACCTGATGGACCCGCTGCCCCTGTATATCGTGCTGTTGGCGGGCTTGCCGCTGGTACTGCCACTGCTGCTGCGCAAGACCTGGGCGGTGGTCGCGGTGTCGATGGCGGTGTACCTGCTGGCGCCGTACCAGGGCTGGAACCTGGCCGCCATTGCTGACGGCGTGTGGTACTTCAACCCGGTCACCTGGCAGTTTCTGTTTGTCCTGGGTGGCGCGGCGGCCATTCACGGGCAACAACCCCGCGCACAGGATAATCGGCCATTGCTGCGCCAGCCTTTGTTCGTCACGGCGGCGGTCTACGCGCTGGCGGCGGGTGTGCTCACCCTCGCCTGGCGTTGGCCTGAGGTGCACGACGCATTGATGCCAGCGGCCTTGAGCGAACTGCTCTACCCGATCAGCAAGACCGACTTGTCACCGGTGCGACTGTTGCACTTCCTGGCGCTGGCCTACGTCACCGCCAAACTGTTGCCTGGGCGTGCCTGGACACAAAATTGGCTGGCCCGGCAGACCTGCCGGATGGGGCGTTATTCTTTGGAAGTCTTCTGCCTGGGCGTCTTACTGGCGCCGTTGGCGGATATGCTCAACGCCCTGGCTGGCGATGCCTTGACCATGCAAATCGTCACCGCACTGGTTGGCGCCGCCCTGATGGCCGCGCTGGGCGCCTGGCTGGAATTCAACCAACGCCTGAGCCAATCGCCTCGCGTGGCCACCGCCTGAAAAACAAAAAGCCCCGATCCCGGGGCTTTTTGTTGTGCGCCTGAACGTCAGGCTTGAGCACGCGCCGCAGCCTGGGTGGGCTGCAACTTGAACACGTAGAACAGCACTGTCAGCAGCACCAGGAACACCGGGCCGACATACAGCGCGACACGCGTGTCCGGGAAGTACGCCATCAGCCCTACCACCAGCACCAGGAACGCCAGCGCCAGGTACGAACTGACCGGGTACAGCCACATGCGGTACTTGAGGCCGGCTGCCTCGGCCGGGCTCAGGCTTTTACGGAACTTGAGCTGAGCCAGCAGGATCATCAGCCAGGTCCAGATCGCGCCGAAGGTGGCGATGGACGTCACCCAGACGAAGACTTTCTCGGGGACCATGTAGTTGAGCAACACGCCCAGCAGCAGCACGAAAATCGACAGCAGCAGCGCCTTGCGCGGCACGCCATTGCTTGAGGTGGTGCCGAAGGCGGCCGGGGCCTGACCGTTCTGCGCCAGGCTGTAGAGCATGCGGCCGGTGCTGAAGATGCCGCCGTTGCAGGAGGACAACGCAGCCGTGATCACCACAAAGTTGATGATGCCGGCGGCGGTCTTGATGCCCAGTCGCTCGAAGGTCATCACGAACGGGCTGCCCTGGGTGCCGATTTCATTCCATGGGTAGATCGACAGAATCACGAACAGCGCGCCCACGTAGAACAGCAGGATGCGCCAGAACACCGAGCCGATGGCGCTCGGGATAGTCTTCTGCGGGTTCTTCGCTTCACCGGCGGTAAGGCCGATCATTTCCACGCCCAGGTACGCGAACATCACCATTTGCAAGGACATCAACACACCGGTCACGCCATTGGGCATGAAGCCGCCGTGGGCCCACAGGTTGGAAATCCCCAGTGCCACGCCGTCGTTGCCAAAGCCGAACGCGATGATGCCGACGCCACCGATCACCATGGCAATGATCGTGACGATCTTGATCAGCGCGAACCAGAACTCGAACTCACCGAATGCCTTGACCGCAATCAGGTTGATCGTGCCCATGCTGACCAGCGCCGCCAGCGCCCAGATCCAGCGCGGCACATCGGGAAACCAGACACCCATGTAGACGGCAACGGCGGTGATTTCTGCCACGCAGGTCACCAACCACAGGAACCAGTAATTCCAGCCAGTAAGAAAGCCCGCCAGCGGGCCGAGGTAATCCTGGGCGTAACGGCTGAACGAACCGGCGACGGGGTTATGCACCGCCATTTCGCCGAGCGCGCGCATGATCACCAGGATCGCCAGGCCGCCAATGATGTAGGAGAGCATGATCGCCGGACCGGCCATTTCGATGGCCTTGGCGGAACCCAGGAACAGGCCCACACCGATACAGGCGCCGAGGGCCATCAGGCGAATATGCCGTTCGCCCAGTTCACGTTTCAGCGGGCCGCCCTGAGCGGTCTCGCCATGGGGCAGGTGATTGCCAACTGGCATAGGGGTACAACCTCGTCTTGTTATTGGATATGAACCACCGAGCGTTGCGCACGCCAAGCCGGTAAGCCGGGGGCGCACTTCAACCAGGCCTGTTTCGTGGACAGGCACGTCCGGCAGCGCACAGCCTGCGGGATCGGCGGGGGTGCAGTATAAAAAGCCGACACTAGGGTCTTTCACTCTAAAAATGACTAAATTCAGCGATAAGTCTGGGTAAATAAGCCTTTTACAAGGAAGCATTACCTGCCTTTACGCATTTATCAGGTCATCGCGAGGGCCGTGAGTATTGCACAGTGATGGTGCAGCGTCATGCCTGGGCCGACGCCCTCCGCCCGTCAACGAAGGCTCTGGCCCAAGGCTTCGAGCTCGGCCACAGGTAAATCGGAACCGTCATGATCCCCCTGCCAGCGGCACTCCCTCAGGATGAGGGAACAGCCTCCATGCACAGGGAAAATCAATGGACACGCCTACCGAACGACTCGAGCAGGGCCGCACCCGACGCCAGGAGGGTGATCAGCACATGGTCACTGCCCTGATCAATCATTTGAATGGCACCAGCGCCGCGCCGCTGCTGATACCGCCCCATTCTTCGCCAGGTTGCTGGCTGCAACTCTGGCGCCAGGCCATTAACCGCCCGCGCTTCATCGCCTGGGCCCGGCAACGGAACATCGACCTCGCCAGCCTGACCCTGGCCAATGGCAGCCTGACAGACCAGACCCAAAAAACCTGGACCCTGTGGGACGACGCGCAAGGGTGCGCCCTGGCCCTTCCCCTCCTGACCATCGCCGACATCCTGGACCCAGCGGCCAGCGGCCTGCCGTACGGGCCGATGACTGCTGGCGAGAACACGCTGCAATTGCCCGCCAGCCAAGTGCTTAGGTTCTACGGTTACCCTCAGCCGCAGACCCGGGGCCAGCGAATGATCGTCATCCAGGCCCTCGATCAACTCAACCCTTTCGCCAGCGCCAGTCCAACGCTGGCGCGTGATTTCGAACGGCTGAACCAAGACCTGCTGCAGTTGGCCGACAGCCTGGAGGCTGCCGCGAGCGAAGCGGGTTTCAACCCGCAAACCGCTCACCGCAACAGGCTGACCCTCGACTCCGGCTCTTTTGCAGCCAACGCCCAACAAGCCGGCGCAGCGCTGCTGGGTTACATCACCCGTCATCAAGACTTCCTGGCGCTGGAGCCGGTTCACGGCCTGCAGCCCGGCCACTACACATTCGATCCCGACACCCGCCAGCTCACCGGCCAGCGCGCAGATGGCGCACAGGTGGCAATCGGCATCGAATGGCTGTTGCCGCTGCCATTGGCAGGCCGTCTCGAACAACTGGTCAATGTGGCGCAACAGCTCGGCACCTCTATTCACCAAAGCGGCCAGTTCAGCGTGGCGCAGTTGCTGCAGTGCCACGACCTGGCGGTGCCCGCCACGCCAGACGCGGCCAGGGCGCTGAGTCTGCGCTTGCGCGCGTCGCAGCCCCTGCACGTGCCGCCCGTCTGCGACTTCGCCGAGGCCGATATTGCGCTCATGCAGCAACTGCACTGGCAGCGTCTGGACCATGACCGCGACCATGCCGCGGCGGCTTTGCGCACGCTGCTCGAGGGCAAAGCCGCTGACGCCGTGATTGCCACGCACTCGACGTTGCTGCAGGCCTGGGCCGGCGACGCCCATTTGCATCCGGCGCTCGCACCTGCGCCGCGCACCGAGGCGCGCAGCCTCGCCCAGCATCTACAAGGCCACGGTCTGGCCGTTCCGCGTACCGCCGGCGACGCCCTGGGTACGCTGCAAATCCTCGAAATGACCCTGCCGCGCAGCACTCAACACGCTGACTATCGACAAGGTTTGCCGTTAACGCCCGACCAGCGTGAGACCGTGCGAACGCGGGTCAACGCCTGGCTGCCGCGCACGAGCAGCAAGCTGTTGGAGTATCTGGCGGGGCCGTTGTTGACCGAGCTGTCCCGAACCGCGATTCGCACCCAGGCCGACCGGTTGCTCAAGCTTATGCTCAGACGCCCTCCTGCCCGGCAACTGGGCCGACGGTTGCTGGAGGCACTGGGCGGGTACGGCCAGCATCCACACGAACACACCAACAGCGCCAGCCTTGAAAACCTGGTCCTGGCCGCGCTGATGATCGAGCTTGATCCGCTGCCGGATGAACAGCGTTACGTCGTCGCGGGGTTCAACCTCGCCCAAAGCAGCCAATGGGGCCGTTCCCACGCGGCCCTGCGCGAGGACCTGGAACTGCACCTGATACGCAGCGCCGTCGTCTCGGCTGAGGCCACGCCGCTGGCGGCCCACCTGCTGCTCGCGGGGGCAGCACCGGAGTTTCTGGTGCGGGAACTGCCGGACACGTTGCGCTTCATGACCTCCACCCAGTGGCTGGTGTTCAGCCAAGGCGTGGCGATGGCGCAGAGGATCGCGCCCGGCTCACCGCAGCAGCTGAGCTACAACGATGTCATCGCCTTGGCGTCACGGGAGGACACCTCGCCCGAGCAGCAACAATGGCGCGAATACACCGCAACCCAAGGCCTGCTCGATTGGGCTGTCGCCCAGGGTGAACTGACGCAACAGGCCGACGGACGCTACCCGATCAGCGCGATCAACGCGGCGAAAGCCCGACTGCAGGCGCGCCTGGAGGCACTGAAAAACGCCTTCATGACGTTCGCCAGCGACCTTCCGACGCGCCGGTCGGTGGCGCTCGATGACCTGCGAAACGTCTTCCCGGGCCACCCCCGCATCAATACGCCCGACCTGCGCTGGGCGTTGGCGTCGCGCTTGCAACTTAACCTCGGCCTGGCGTCCAGCGGCCCGCCGCGTTGGCACAACGTGCCTTACCTCAGCCAGCACTCCCTCGTGGACTTGCACAGCCAGGGCTGGCTGCAGCCTTTTTCGCGCCACTGGGCATCGGTTCACCCACACCTGGACCTGAACCTGATGCGCAGCGCGTTCAGCCGCCTGGGGCATGTGAATACGCTGTTCGAGGCCGCCTTCGACGCCCACATTGACCGCCTTAAACAGGCGTACGCCACCACCCTTCAGGACCTGCTGGCACAATTACCGCTGGCCGAGCGTGCCCGGCTGCCCATCGGCGAACTGCAATTGCTGGTGCTGAGCAAAGAGGCCACCAAGGCCGAAACCCTGGAAACCCGCGAGGAAAAAAGAGCCCGCGTCGGGCGCTTCGGCATCATCCTGCGCTGCACCCTGCCCCACGCCACCCACGATTACGAGTTGTTCCCACTGCTCAACCGCCTGCATAAACGCAGCGGCCCTGCCCTGGTGTTTGACCTGGGCGGCAAACCCCTTTCGGTCACCACCGGCCGACCAGGCTCGGTTCAACCCGTCAGTGTCTTGCACACCGGCAATCCACTGGCCATCGACTGGCAAGCCTACGAAACCGGCAGCGCGCCGCGGCCGAACGTGTTCTCCACGGTGGTCGTCGAGCAGCTCTGGCAGCAGAGCCCTACACCCGCCGAAACCGCCACCCCGCGGTTCGGTTCGGCGATCCTGCGCAGCATCACCCAGGCCATCGTCGAGCGGCATTTTTTCCTCGACGTCGAAGCTGCGCGACAACAGGCGCGCGGCGCGTCCGCCGAAGAGGGCTTCGAACACCACCACGACGCGTTGACCCAACGCCTCAAAATCCTGGTGCCGTTGTGGTCGTGCGGCCAGGACATCGCCTCGGGCGACCCCCACCGCATGACGTATGGCAGCTACCAGTGCCTGCTCGACCTGTTCGGCCTGCTGATGCCCGCCCGCGCCTACTCGTCGGCCGGCCTGGCGGTACTGAAAAGCACCGCACCGCTGCCAATAAAACTGCTGCAACTGGGCAAATTGAGCACGAACCTGCTGCAGACAACCCTCAACCCGCTCGACCTTACTCCCACACTCGCCAGGTTGGCCCGTAATGGCCTGATCGCTCTGGGCAAGGCCGCGTGGCACACCCTGAGGGAAGCCATCGAGCAAGCACAACGCTGGACCGCCAACACGCCGTTGCGCGAGTACGTGCGCTGGCTGTCCAGGGCAGACATCGGCATCGGTGCCGTACTGGGTGGGAGCGACTTTTCGCGCATTGTCGCGATAATGCGCGAAAGGCAGTGGTACGCCTTCGACCCTTTCAGCGCGCGGCCCTATGGGCCACCGCTGCCCAACTTTCGCCTGGACAGCGCCCTGAGCGTGACACCGGTGCACTGCGTCAACGGTTACCAGGCGCGCGTCACCGAGCGGCTGTTTGACACCCCGCCATTGCTCATTCCTCGCGCCACCGCCACGGATTTACTGGTTGACGGCAAGGTCATGCGCCTTGAACACAGTGCACCGACCCACCTGGACGACCTGGCATCGCCTGCTCATTTTCGCGTCGAACACCATTTCGACACCCGCTGCACGCCCACCCGAAGCAAACGCAACGCGCCCCCATTCCTTTGCTTCACCAAAAGGCTCTCTGCGTTTAACCACTCCATTCATCAACGTCGCGTGCAAGCGCTGGAGCATATCCGGATCATTCCCGCGCCCAGTCAGGGCGGTGCGAAGCAGCGACTGGTGTATCACCACACCGTTTACGAAGTCAGCCGTGACGAAATTGCCTTTGAGCTGACCCAGGTCCCGGCACCGCCCCTGATCTATCGCCGTCGCACGCTGGGCACGCTTGTCGACGAACCGCAATTCGGGTTGCCCGACGACCAACTGGACAACCTGCTGGGCCATGAAACCCGGGTGGTGGAACTGCAAGGTATCGCCGAAGGCATTGATGACACGCGCGTCATGCGGGCCATGGTGTTCGAACTCTCCCGGCCTGGGCCGATCCCGGGCCCACGCTGGGTTGTCGAGGCCGACACCGGTGTGTTCTTTGAAGTTATCCAGACCGCCAACCCGCCTGAACTGGTCTTCGATTACCTGGACTTCAGCCAGGGCGGCGAAGCCGCGCGGCTGATCCACGCTTTCTGCGATTACAAGCGCGATTACCTGGACATTGCCGAACTCATGCCTACGCAACCGCTGGTGGCACTGCCGACGCTGGAGGTGCTGTACCGGCAACTGGCAGCCCGCGGTTTTTCTGACGGCACCCTGGCAAGGCTGCGCCATACCGCCAGTACCCTGACCCCCCTCAAACAACGGGAATTATTGTTGAACGCGTCCAGCCAGGGACAGCGTCTGGATGTGCATGTCGCCGCCAAACCCTTGCAGCTGGACATATGGCCGCCACGCCCGGTGGTAGCCGGCGGCCCCAGCGCCGCGCAGATCAACGAGTACCTCGCGCAGAAGGCCCACGCCAGCACGCTGGCGTTGGTCGAAAGAACCGGAGTCGGCGCCGCCAACCTCGTTACCGATGCCGTTGACGACCTGGCGCGGTTGCGGATCGCAGCGCCTGTGGTGCTGTGGCAATACACCCTGGTCGGGCAGCCCGACTACACCGAGATCATCCTCAAGACCGGGGCCGGCAATTGCGACCAGATGGCCCATGTCGCCCATGAACTGATCCGCACCAACGGCGGCGTCTCGCAGATATGGGGCTCACGTCCGCCTACCCATGCCTTTGTGGTGGTCGGCAAAACGCCGTCAAGCCTGGTCGAGACCCAGGACTTCACGGAGGACGACTGGCAGGGCCTGTGGATCTGCGACCCCTGGGCCAGGATTGCCTGCCCGGCAAACCAGTACCTGAACGCGTTCAACGAACGGGTGCGTGACTGGTCCGGCCAGCACATGTCGGTGTACTACAAGGGCCAATGGGAGCGAATCGAAAACTCCAACTGGCTGGCGGACTGGAAACGCGGCCTGAAACTTTCATGGCGCTAGGCAGCCCGCACACAAAATCTTCACGGCGCATCACCAGCGACTAAGCTTGAACCAAGTCCGATCAATCTGCGTGAATGGATCAATCGACTATGGGCGCTTTATGGCAGACCGATTCGAAACCCGCTGTGGTCCAGACCGACAGTGCGGATCCACCGCCATTGCCACAAAGCCCCCGCTCTCGACGCCTGTGGTGGCGGCTGATGGGGCTGGTGCTGGTGCTTGCGTTGGTGGCCCTGGGGTGGGCCGCCAGTCGGGAAATACGCACCTCGCGCCTGCAGGCTGAACACCTGAGCCCTTTTGCCGCATCACTGAGCTACCGGGTGGAACCTGGCGCGAGTGATGCGATGGTGTATCCCGGCGAGGGTCCTTTTGACCGGCGCCTGGGCTACAGCGCGCTGAATGAATTCTTGCCACGCCTGCTCAAACGCAACTACGTGATCCAGGCACAGTCGCGGTTTTCCCCGGCGCTGATGAGCTACGCCGAGCACGGCCTGTTCGTGCCCTACGCCGAAAAGGTCCAGGCCGGCCTGACCATCACCGACTGCCGCGCGGCGCCGCTGTACGCCTTCAGTTACCCACAGCAACTCTATGCCAGCTTTGCCGCCATTCCACCGCTGGTGGTGCAGAGCCTGTTGTTTATTGAAGACCGCGACCTGCTGGACCCCAAGCGTCCGATGGCCAACCCGGCGGTGGACTGGCCGCGCTTTGCCAAGGCCGCCTGGTCGCAGGTGGCCAAACTGCTGCATCTGCCAGGGCAAACCGCCGGCGGCAGCACCCTGGCCACCCAGCTCGAAAAGTATCGCCATTCGCCCGACGGCCTGACGCTGTCCGGTGGCGAAAAAATCCGCCAGATGATGTCTGCCAGCGTCCGCGCCTACCAACCGGGGCCGCAGACCCTGGACAGCCGGCAGAACATCGTGCGCGACTACCTCAATAGCGTGCCGCTGTCGGCGGTGCCGGGCCATGGTGAAGTGCACGGCATGGCTGAAGGTCTACGCGTGTGGTACGGCGCCGACTTCAACCAGAGCAATGCGCTGTTGAGTGGTAACGCGCCCAAGGACCTTCCAGCAAAAGGCCTGGCGCTGCGCGAAGTGCTGTCGCTGATGATCGCCCAGCGCCGCCCTTCGCATTATCTGACCAAGGGCCGCGATGAGCTGGCGCAATTGACCGACAGCCATATCCGCCTGCTGGCACAGAACAACGTGATCGATCCCGCGCTGGCCAAGGCCGCCCTCGCCAGCCATGTCACTTACCGCGACTGGCAGCAACAACCGACGCTTCAGCCGGTGGAAACCAACAAGGCGATCAACGTTGCACGCAGTCGCCTTGCCAGCCTGCTCAACCGTCCGCTGTATGACCTCGATCGCCTCGACCTGTCGGCCACGAGCACGCTGCAATACGACCTGCAAACCCAGGCCACCGACTATCTCAAGCACCTGGCCGACCCCGCTTTCGCAGGGCAAATGGGCCTGCTCGGCCCGCGCTTGCTCACCCCGCAAAGCACGCCGCAAGTGCGCTACAGCTTCACCCTGTTCGAACTGACGCCCGACGGCGCACGGGTGCGGGTGCAAACCGACAACACCGACCAACCCTTCGATATCAACGAAGGCAGCAAGCTGGAACTGGGCTCCACCGCCAAGCTGCGCGTGCTGACCACCTACCTGCAAATCATCACCGAGCTGCATGATCGCTACCGCGCGCAAACACCAGCCGAGTTGAAAAAAGTCGAGGTCCCCGAACAGGACCCACTGTCACGCTGGGCGCTGGACTACCTGATCCAGAACCCGGACCGCGACCTGTCGAAGATGCTTGACGCGGCCCTCAACCGCACCTATTCGGCCAGCCCCGGCGAAGCGTTTTTCACCGGCGGCGGCTTGCATCACTTCCACAATTTTCGCAATGAAGACAATGGCCGCAGCCCGACCCTGCGCGATGCGCTGCGCGAGTCGATCAACCTGCCGTTCATTCGCCTGATGCGCGACCTGGTGCGCTACACCACCTACTCCGGCGAAGACAACAGCGCGCGCTTGCTCAAAGATGACAACGATCCGCGCCGTCAGGAATACCTGGCCAAGTTCGCCGACCACGAAGGCACCGCGTTCCTGCTCAAGTTCTGGAAAAAGTACCGCAACAAAGACACGCAGACGCGCCTCGACACCTTTATGGACGGGCTGCACCCCACCGCGATTCGCCTGGCTGCCGTGCACCGCTACTTGCTGCCGCAGGCCAGCCAGGAGAGCTTCAACCGTTTTGTGCGCTCGCATCTGAAGAACCCCAAGACCCCCGAAAAGCTTACGGACGAGCGTCTCGAAAAGCTCTACCAAAGCTACGGCCCCGGCGCCTATGACCTGCCGGACCAAGGCTACATTGCCAAGGTGCACCCGCTCGACCTGTGGCTGCTGGGCTATCTGCTCAACCACCCCGATGCGACCTTCGGCGAGATCGTCAAGGCCAGCGAATTCGAACGCCAGGAAGTCTACAGCTGGCTGTTCAAGAGCCGGCACCAGAGCGCGCGCGACAGCCGCATCCGCACCATGCTGGAGATCGAAGCGTTCCTGGAAATCCATCAGCGCTGGCAGGCCGTCGGCTACCCGTTCGACCACCTGGTACCGTCGCTGGCGACCGCCATCGGCAGCTCCGGCGACCGCCCCGCCGCCCTCGCCGAACTGATGGGGATCATCCTCAACGATGGCGTGCGCATTCCGGTGCTGCGCATCGACAGCCTGCATTTTGCCGCCGGCACGCCGTATGAAACGCTCGTGATCAACGACCCCAACCGCGGCAAACGCGTGATGCCCAGCGAAGTCGCCACGGCGCTGCGCGGCGCGCTGTCTCAGGTGGTGGATGCGGGCACGGCGAAACGCGTGGCCGGCAGTTTCAAACTGGCCGATGGCGCGCCGCTGGCCATGGGCGGCAAGACCGGCACCGGCGACAACCGCATCGAAGCCATGGGCGCGGGTGGGCGCATCCTCAGCTCCAAATCGATCAACCGCACCGCAACGTTTGTGTTCTACATCGGCGAGCATCACTTCGGCACGCTGACCGCCTTCGTCCCTGGGGCCTCGGCCGAGCATTTCACCTTCACGTCGGCTTTGCCGGTGCAAGTGCTCAAAGGCATGGCGCCGATCCTCACGCCGTACCTGCAGCCGGGCACGCAGACGCTGTGCGTGGCGCGCTGAATCCAGGGTGTCAGTTATGTATTTTTCACCCTCGAATTGTTGACCGTTACGCGCCTTAAAACCCGCGTAAGCCACTATTTTTAAAGCTTATTTTAGCCTCGACGCGTAAATAGACTCAGGGAGTCTCCACTCTCTGTTCAGGTTCACACCATGCCTACCGATTCCTGCGCCCTGCCGTTCCAGGGCCGTCATTTCGAGTTGATCCAGAACGCATTGCCCGCTTGGGTAAAGGGCACCACAGCGGCGCGAATTGGCGCGCTCAAACGCCAGGGTCTTCCTTCTGCGGCGCCTTACCCCGATACCTCGCCGGCGCAGCACGTGTCACTCAAGCGCGCCGTGGCTGACCATTGGCACGCCCAGGCGCCGCTGGACAAACGCCTGGGCCCGCTCAACGACTTGCGCGCCTTTGCCGAGCCGCTGCTCAAGCAAGCGCTATTCACGCACTACGGCGAGGTCGATGTGCGCAACACCTGGCTGCGGGTGTACGTAGACGCCTCCAATGCCTGGTGGGTGATTGACGTCAGCCGAGGCGTACAGAGCAAAACCCTGTCGTTGCTGGACATGGCCCTGCATAACTTCGCCGCCGGCGACACCTTCGTCGACCACGCCTTCCTGGGCCCGGAAGACGCCCGTGGGCAGCGCGACAGCCTGTCGATACGGGGTCGGCCCGGTGGGCCGCTACTCACGGCGCAGCGCTTCAAGGCCGTGTGTCGATCCCTGGACATCGGCGGCCTTTACCAGGCCCGCCTTCAAGCCGCGCTGGGGTTCGATCAGCCGGCGCTGGCCCGCACCGTGCGCGACGAAGTGGTCAGCCAGCTCAAGGCGGATTTGCGCAGCAGTGCCCATCTGGGCTTGCACAGCGGTCATCTGGCAAACGACGCCCATCACGCGTTGCTGAGGTTCATCGCCACGCCGCTCGGCCTGTTACTCGATGGCCACACCTTGAAGTGTCATACCCTGAGCCTGGCAGGCTGCCAACTGAACGGGATTGTGCTGTTCGCCACGCCTGCAGAGCAGGGCTCCGCCCGTGGACGGCTGATTGCCTGGGTGCCCCAGGACCCCGAGCATCCGCTCAAGCAGTACCCTTCGCCGATTGCCTTCGTCGAAGAGCTGACGCGTCAATTGCACAGCGGCCCGGCGTATCAGGCGTTTTTCAGTCAATTTGTGGCGCACGCCGAGCGCGGCGTGTTTTTCTCGCGGTTGCAGTCGCGTGCACACCTGCCATTGCGCCTGCTGGACATTGACCGGGATTACCCCAACCGCGCCGCCGACCCGGCGCGAGACGACCCGTGGAACTACCTGCACCGGGTCAAGCTCAACAAGATCGTCAACGACGCCCGCGAGCTGGCGGTATCCACTGCCTACGTCGACCGGCTGGCCCGCTGGGCCTGGTGGGACAACCTCGAGCAGATACTCTCGGACGTCCTCAATGCGGCCTTGCTGGTGGTCACTCCTTTTGTGCCGGTGGTGGGCCAATTGATGCTGGCCTACAGCGCCTATCAGCTGTGCGACGACGTGTTTGAAGGCCTCCTCGATTGGGCCCAGGGCAATGCACAGGAGGCTGGCGAGCATGTGTTGGGAGTGGCTGAAAACCTGATTCAGCTCGCCTTGTTTGCCGGTGCGGGAAAAATCGGCGAGGTCGCGCGCCTCAAACTGTCGGCGTTCGTCGAAGGCCTGCACCCGGTGCAACAGGCTGACGGCACGCTCAAACTGTGGAACCCGGACCTTGCACCCTACGCCCAATCCAGCACCCAGGGGCCCACGGACAACACCCTGTTGCCGCTGGAGGACCGGCATTATCACGTGCGCCACGATGCCAGGGCCGACGAGCACCGCGTGGTGCACCCGACGCGTGAACAGGCGTATCAGCCCTGGGTGAGGTTCAATGCCGACGGCGCGTTTTTGCACGAGGGCGAACAGCCGCAACGCTGGGACAGCCAGACCCTGATGCGCCGAATTGGCCCGCGCGTACAAGACTTCAGCGACCAGCAACTGGCCGACTTGCGCATCGCCAGCGGCACCGATGAGGACGTGCTGCGCGCGATGCACCTCTACAACCAGCCGCTGCCGCCGCTGTTGGCCGCCAGCCTTGGCCGCCTTGAAGCCCAGCGCTATCCCGAAGCCATCAGTCGTAAGGTTCGTGCAGGCGCGCCGCTGCCAAACGGGCCTTCATCGGATTGGTTCCCACAGCTCATCACCGAGCTGCCCGGCTGGCCACAGGACCACGCCCTGAAGGTGTGCCTCAATGAGGATCTGTCCGGACCGGCGCTTACCTTCGGCAACGTTAACGCGACCCAGGCCAGGACGCTGACCTTGAGCCTGTCTCAGACGCTGTCCGGGACCCTGCCTGAACAGGTGCTGGCTTTTCTCGACGACGCCGCGCTACGCAACATGCTCAACGGCGATGTCCCCAAGGACCTTCGGCTCACCACCCTGCGCGATCAATTGGCCGACCGGGTGCTCAGCAACGCCCCCGAGATTGCCGACAAGGTCTACAAGACCCGGGAAATCACCGACAAGCCGAGCCTTGCAACCCTGCGCAAGCCCTTCGAGTACCTGGACTCCAACGCCGCCATTGCCCTGCTCGGCAGCGCCACCGGCGAAGAACGCCAGGCGCTCGCCCAACGACAACTGCCGCTGCGCTTGCATAACCAGGCGCGTGAATTGGGGTTCGCCAACCAATCGGTGCTGGCCTTTCAGGGGTTTGACTGGCCTTCGCCGCTGCCGACCCCGACCGAGAGACTGGTGCTCAACACCTTGAAGGTTCACAGCGACACGTTTGCTCGGTTGCGCATCGAAATCCGCGAACAGGCGGTAACCGGTCGCGTGCTGTGTGAGGCCGGGCCGGCGACAGCCGAGACCACACGCGTGCTGATTCGCAAGGCGCGCGGCTATGCAGTACTCGACCCGACGACTTCACGGCCGTCAGCGCTCATCGACCTTTACGAGGCGATCCTGCAAGCCCTGCCCGCTGACCGGCGCGACGCATTGGGTGTGCAAACGGGCGAAGGTGCAACGCTCAAGCAATGGCTCAAACAGCGCGTGGCGTCCATGGCCGAGCGCCGCAAAGTCCTCGCGCAACCGCCCGTGCCGATGGTCCAGGGCCGCGAAACCAGCCGCCTGCTGTGTGGGCCGGCGGCCAGCCGTTGCTCCGCGTCACCCGCGCGAACCCACACCGAGCACGCCCGGCAAACCCTGCAACTGTTGTTCCCAAGCTTGAGCGAAGCGCGCTTGAACCGATTTCTGGAGGAGATTCCCCAGGCACAACTGCGCACTACCCTGAACACGCTGGTGGTGGAAAAACAGCAACTGCATGTGGACCTGATGAACTGGCAGAACTCCGTCATCCTCGGCGTCACCGACGCTGCCGATAATCACGAAGTACGGGTGTCCAGAAAGCACCTGGCCCATCTGATCATGCGGTGCTGGGGTGACCGGTTTGCTGAATACACGGACGGCCGCGGCGCTGTCCAGCAAGGCGCCGCACTCAACTTCAAGGGCTTGCGCCTGCCGCCCAGGCTCCCCACGCTGAGCGCCAGTTTCGAGCACGTGACATTTCTGGACGCCAGCCAGTGCGGCTTCGGCGAGCGCCACAGTGACTTCCTCAAGCACTTCCCTTCCTTGCGTGGCCTCAACCTGGCTGACAATCGCCTCACGCAGGTGCCTCAGGCGCTGGAACAGATGCGTTTTCTCAAGGCGTTAAAACTGGCAGGCAACAGACTTGCACTGACGACGGAGGACGTGGCGCGGTTAAAAAAACTGCGGCGCCTGAAGAGCCTCGACTTGAGCAACAACCCGTTGACGCTGGCGCCCGACATCAGCCATATGCCCGGGTTGCGCCTGCTTTACCTGAGCGGCACGCACCTGGCTACCTGGCCCGAAGGGTTGTTCGCACACCCGCGCAATGACGCCTTTGTACTCGACCTGCGCGGCACCCGGATCAACCGCCTGCCCGAGGTCGCAGCCGGTTCCCCGCAGGGCAGAGTGGTAGCCCGCGCACGCCTGGATCGGCGCACCCTGAGGGACGAGCAACGCCTGCGCTATGAAGATTTGCGCATGGCCGCAGGCCTTGATCCCAACCGCACGTATGAGCCGCTTGGGCACAACGCGTTCTGGATGCAGGGCCTGCAAGGCGCCGACCTTCAGGACGCTCAAGCCCTGTGGCAAGCGGTGGAGCAGGAACAGGGTTCCCAGGGCTTTTTTGAAGTCATTGAAGCGCTGGAGATCGAGGGCATTTTTGAAACTGACGCCGACCGCCAACGCTACACCGTCAACCGCCCACTGCTGACCCAGCAGGTATGGCGCCTGCTGTGGGCGGCCTATGACGATACCGAGCTGCGTGAGCGCCTGTTCAAGATGGCCAGTTTTCCCGGCCTGTGCCCGGATGCCGGGGCGCAGATTTTCAATGAAATGGGGATCGAGGTCATGGTCAGCGAGATCCGCCGGGATACCGCAACCGCCGCCGAGCTGGAAAGCTGCCTCGTCACGCTGGCCAAAGGCAGCGCCCACCTCAAACAACTGGCGAAGGCCGTGGGCCAGGAAATCGCCCGACGCCTGCGCCCGGTGGCCGAGGGCGGGCTTGGGCAGCGGTTCAGATCGCAAGTGCGCGACGGGGTGCCCGGCGAGGTTGATGAGGTGGACATTCACCTGGCCTACCAAACCGCCCTCACCAGCCGTCTTGACCTGCCCTGGCTGAATGATCACATGCTTTACCGGGTCAACGCGGCGGTCAGCGCCGCCCAGATCGAGCAAGCCTACAGCGCGGTGCTGGCGCTGGATGAAGGCGACGGACTGGTCAACCAGATGCTGCTCGAACCCTGGTGGGAACAGCACCTGCGTGACACTTACGACAGCCAGTACCGTGACAACGAGCGTGAGTACGGCGAGCGCTTCCTGGCGCTGGATGATCTGCAAACAGCGCAGGCGCAATGGGCCAATGCCCAGGCGTTGCCGGAGCCCGAACGCGAGCGCCTGCGCGCATCGCTCAAGCACTTGGCCGAGGCGGTGCAGGTGCCCGAAAGCGTGGTGTTCACCGCCGAGCCCTTGGACGACGCGCACTACAACCGCCTGCTCAACGACCTGGGCTACAACGAACAGGAATGGATGCGCCGTCTGACACGCCGGGCGCTCAACGAGGCGACGGGGCGCCGCAACCGTTCCCGATGAGGAAGGTGGCGGCGGCGCGAAGAGGTTTTTCTCGCCACCGCCCCAGCGCTTGAAACGGGTCGGTGGCTCGATAAAACCAGCAAGCGAATGCCTGTCTCTCGGCAAGCGGCGGTCACCCGTGAGCGGTGCACGCTCAGCTCAAGGTGCCAGGAAGTCGAACACGATCTGCACCGTGCCGTAGTAGTCCCCGGCCACGTACCCGTCGACGGGCTTGATCGCGGCGATTTCCAACTCCGCGCGCCGACCCACGCGCGCCTCGGCGGCGTTGACCACTTCGGTACTCTCCAGGGTCAGCGGCACCTTGTTGAACAGCACTTGCAGATCTATCCGCTGGCGACCGCTGAACAGATAGGGCTCGGCCCCCAGCCGCGCAGCCACTGCGCCGGTGAGGTTTTTAACATCAAAATTCTTGCGCAGGCGGCTCAGCTCAGCGGTCACCAGGTTCCAGGCGAGCACTTGATCATGCCCCATCCAATCGGGCTCGGAAGGCAGCACGTAGGCATCGTGCACAGGTATCGTCACCGACACATCGAACGCGTGACGGGACTCAATCGCCAAGGCCTGGGCGGCCACCAATACCAGCACTGCAAACAGCGCCAACCTTGTCAGTTGCTTGACCATCGTCATCACCCGTTGCTGTTGACTGTGACCGGTTTTTTGTTCTGCCCTTCAATCAGCTGAAAGCCATAGGTGCGGTCGGTTTTTTTCTCGAACACCAGTTGGCGCCCCGGCAGGATGTGATGCTTGGTGGTTGGCAGGCAGTCGCTTTTTGCGGTGAGCGAACAGTCACGAAACTCATCCAGCACCACCACGCTGTTGCCGTTGTTACGCAGCTGGTATTGGTTAGCTGTCTGGTTGATCTGCGTATCGAAACGCGTGGCTTTGGGTCGTACGAAAAACACCGTGCCGTAACCCGCCATGACATTGATTCCGGCCGCGAGGCTGTCCTTGTAGTCGGCCCGTTCTTCGTCGGTGATAGCGAAGTTATCGTCCTTCTCCGGCACCACGGGAATAAAGCGCACACGGAAATAACGCTCCTTGTCCCTCGCCCCCATGTACAACAGGCGCGTGCCCTGGCGCCCGTTGGCCGGAACGATCAGCCGCGCCGGGCTCGCCATCAGGCCGTCGCGCCGGGTGGTATTGCCATCGCCGTCGGTGAGCGATGCAACCGGCACCTCGCGATGGGTGCCATCGGCGTTGTAGACGATCTCCAGCACGTCGACGCGGATGAACGCCGTGCTCGTGCCGGTGTTGGACACGCGCTTGAGATAGGAACTGCGATCCTGCTCGAGGTAGTCATACACCACCCCGACGTTGATCGCCGGAGCCGCCTGGGCCCCGAGGGCACAAAGGAACAATCCGATCCATAACACTGCCTGTTTCATGTTTGATTACGCCTCGATAATTGAACACGGCCCGCGCGATACCCACGGGCCGGGAATGCGGATGGCCGTCTAGACCTGCGAATCCCAGACCACGGTCACCACGCCCGAATAGGTACTCCCGGGCCGCTTGAGCATTTCGCTCATGTCGTCTCGCTGCACCTCGAAATGCAGGGTGCCGGGCCGGTCATTGATGTAATGCAACGGCTGAAACAGCTCGCTGCCGACGCCATCCAGACGCAGCGCCAGTTTGTTCACCGTTTGTGCGTACTGATCGACCAGGCCGCTGGGCAAGGTCACCGCGACCTGCAGCGGCACTTCATCGCCCTCGGCATTGCGCAGCCCGCAGGTGTTGCCCATGACGATCGAGCATTCGAGCTGCATGTTGAAACGCGAACTGGTGGCGATGCGGAACGTCTGGTCACGGTACAAACGCGCCGGTGCCCGCCCCTGGTTAAGCCAGGCTTGCCAGCCGCCCTGGGGGATCAGCTCGACGCGGTTGCCACCGGGCGGGATATCGACCTTGAGCGCGTGCTCCACGGTGAGCTGGAAGTTAAAGGTGGCGACGGTGTCGCTGGTCTGCATCACATCGCCGATGTCGAAATCCCCACCGGGCCCGAAGGTGTAGGTGAGGCTGCCGGCGTAATCACCGGCCCTCATGGTGAGCGGGTTCGGGGTCCTGAGTTCGTAGGCGTATTCAAAATTGCTGTAGTACATCCAGGGTATGTCAGTGCCGGCCGTCACACTGCAGGCACCGGCATTCTCGGGGACGATCCAGAAAAACAACGCAAAGGACGGCGAGGCCGCCAGGTAATTCACGCCCTGGCAAGGCGCTGGCGCATGCTGCCAGTAGTACGACCACTGAGGCATGCTGGTCGTCGCCCAGCCACTGACTCCCGGTGGGTAGGTGACATCCCAGCGCGCGCCCACTCCGGCTATACGCATCTGGACCGTCTCGGTTTCACCGGTGGCCTGGTGGGTGACCTGAAGGTCTCGCCAGGCCGAGGGCACTTTGAAATAAGCGCCTTTGCGCGGCTCGGCATAAGCCAGCACGGGCTCGTTTGACGCCGCCGAGAAGGGCCTGCGAATGGTGAAAATATTCATCGCCTTGCACCGCGCGGGAATATGCCCGGGGCAAATCCCGCTTTCCGGCGTGGTGTTTTCGAATTTGTTGACCATCGGGTTGCCCGGGTCGGGACGGAACACGGCGGTGATCTCTTCGACAAACGCCTGCGCCGGTGTGCTGAACAAACCCATGATCAGGGCCAGCGCACGGCACGGCCCCAAGGCGCTTCTGGTTGCAGCGACTGACTTCATACATTCTCCGGTTCAAAGGTGCGGGCAGTCATCAGCCGGCGGTTTCCACGCTGAAGTTGGCATCGGCCAGCGTGTCGGGGGTGCAACGCAGGTCGCCGATCATCAGCACGTCGTTTTCGTTCGGGGCGTTGGCCGGGTCGAGGCGGAACTGGCAGAGCAACTGGTTCTGGTAGCGCACTTGCAGGGTGGGCGAGCTGGCGCTCATTTCCATCGAGAAGAATCCGTCCACCTCGCTGACCCCACGGCTGGCGTGGTTGATCACGTGATGCCCCTTGAGCGGCCGACCCTGGGCATCGAGCAGACGCCCCAGCACCGACACGGTTTTCAGCACGGTGACCTTGCGGTAGTCCACCCCGCCCTTGTTCAAGTGATACGTAGTGCGCGCCGGTTGGATGTTGGCGGCGGGCGGATGATTGCCGTCGAAATCGAAGTTGACGCTGCTGCTTTTGTAGGCGGCCAGCGGCACAAAATTGCGGCCGGGGCGCAAGACCGCGCCACCGCCACTGACGTCATCGGCGCGCAGGGTGATAGCGTCGAGGTCTGTCTCGACATCGATGATCATGCCCGCGCCCGTGCCGTGGTACTGGCTGGTGAGCAGCGCCTTGTCGGCGCCGGCCACGAACGTACTATTGAGGTTCAGACCGCCGGTGAATTTATTGTTGAACGAGCTGCGCTGCAGGAAGCCGTCGCCGCTGACCGTGTCGGTACTGAAGCTGGCCGTGCTCGACAGGCCAACGCCATATGTGTCGGTGATGGCTGTGGCCGAGACGCTTTGCAGCAGGTGGTCGGTGAGGTCCTGGCGCAAGGTGATCGAGGCATTGTTGTCACGGCCGCCATCACGCGCCGTGCGAGTACCGACACTGCCTGAGACTTGGCGACCATCGGTGCCCAGCGCCAGGCTCAACGTCACGTCGATGCCACGGTTGCGCTGATCGTCAGTGCCGTTGGTGCCCGGTCGGTCGAACGCCGAGAAGCGCCAGTTGGCGTCGCTGCCCATCAAGGTACTGCGCCGGTTCCAGCCCAGGTCCAGGCCGGCGCCTTCGACATTGCCCTGGCTGTGGGACAGGCGCACATTCCAGGAGTTGAGCGCATCGACGCGGTGGTTGACCGACAACGCGGTGTTGCTGGTTTCGCCGACAAAGGTGTTGCGCCGCAACCGCGTGCCGTCGGGCAGCGTGTCGTAGGTGTCGCGGGTGTCGAGCCAGCTGCGGTTGTGGCTGAACACCAGGTTGGTGGTGCCCAGCGTGTAAAGCGCCTGCAGGTCCATCCCGGTGCCGTGTTCCTGTGTCTCATACACGTTGGCGTAAACGCTGGTGTTGTTGGCGACGGTCCAGTCCACCGAACCGCCGTATTGCAATTGCTCACGCACTTCACGTGCCGACAACCCAAGAATCACCCGAGGGTGCAACAGGTAGTTGACGGAGGCGCCGGTGGTGATGGCGCCGGAGGCCTGGTCGTCCCAGTTGCTGAATAATTTGGTTTCCCTGCCGGCAAACACGTTGTAGCGCCAGCGGTCGTCGGCATTGCGCCAGTTGCTCGGTTTGTACACCAGCTCCTGGGAGGTACTGACAGTCACGCCGTCTTCCACCAGGCGCACTTGCACCTCATAGATACCGCCGGGCAGTGGGCGGGTGTCGAGCGTCTGCAGGCCGGCCGCCACTGACTGGCTGTTGAGCAGCAGGCCATTGCGGTAGACCTCCACGGACGCCTGACGATTGGCCGTGACGTAGATCGGATAGACGCTGGCCTTGGCATTGTTGATCGCCAGCGTGTCGGAGCTGCCGTACATCACGCCCAGGGCCGTGTCGGGGCTGGCGCCAAAACTGCGCAGCTGTCGGGTCAGGCCATCGGAATTGGGCGTGAAATGGCCCAGGCGCAGAAAACGTCCTTCGAGCTCGCGCTGGGTATACAGCTCGTGGATCGCGTGGCGCAGGTGTTCTTCGTCGCCACTCTGGCGAGCCAGTTGCAGGTTGAACACCTGGCTCCAATTGCCCAGGCTGGCGCTCGCTTGCAAGCCGTAACGCCCGCCCAGGTCTTCGTCCTGGCCGCCATTGAGGTTCAGTTGATTGTTGACGATCAAGCCACGGCTGCCGCCTTCCGGCTGCGCGTAGTAGCGCGGGGCGTCGTCGGCGTGTTCGACGTTTTGCGTGATGATCGAAAGCTGCGAGCTCTCGAGGCTGTAGTGGGTAGACAGCATCTGCGCGGGGCACGCCTGGCTACATGCGCCCAGCGCCACACCTTTTTCAAGGATGGCCTGCCAGGTGTCGCGGGTCGCCAGTGGGACTTTGCTGTCGCCCACGTCGGTAAATTCGAGCAGGGTGACGCGGTCATCCCGGGACAACACGATTAACGCTTCGCCGAGCAACTGCTGGTCAAGGTCGACCCGCACGGCCAGCGGTACATCGAAGAAGTGATCACTGAACCCGGTGGGCAGGCCTTGGGCCTGAGCGATCAGACTGCCAGGGTTCTCAACACCGGAATTCGGCGCCGCCAGGGCACCCACACAAAAAAAAAGCGCAAGCGCCGCCGCGATGGGAGTCATCGGGAACATGAACACATACTCTGAATGCCAAATGACAAGAATGAAAATCAGGCCGGCGGCCCCTGAACAACCAGCCGGCCTGCTGACGCGATGCCCACGAGCACGAGGCTCAAGGGGCACTCATTGCCATCAAAGAGCTGGCAGCACCGCGTCAAATACCAGCGGCATGACACTGGTGTAGTTGCCACGCTGAGTCGCCGAAGGTTTGGCGGCGTCGATACGCAGTACGGCGCCCAGGCCCGGCGTGGCATCAGCTTCGTTGACAACTTCCTGAGGCGTGCCACTGAGCACCACACCATTCAAGGTGGCGGTCAGTGGAATGTTTTGCGTGGCATCACCGTTGAACAGCACTGCCGGGCCGCCATCGATATAAGCGTGAATAGACCCGTTGGTGTTGCGCATGTCGTAGACCGCAGACAACGGCGCCAACTCGCCATTGGCCAGGTTATAGGCCATGGCCTCGTCACGGCCCCAGTTAGGGTCGCGCGGCTGCACATGGAACACGGTGGTCGGGATGCTCGCCTTGATATTGACAGTGTGATTGGCCTCACCGGCCGCGAACGCCATGGAGGACAGCGCCATGGCAGCCAAAGGGGCAGCGATTGCGAACTTCTTGAACATAGTCGACACCTGTTATTTGCATTGAGATATATCGCTGAACGTTGAACACCAGACACGGCACAACGTGCGAAGGGCATTACGCGCTTATCAGTGTTTGAAAAGCACCGTAATGATCACGCAATTCAAATAACCAGGATGCCCGCCATTTCTTATACGCCTGTGGCTTTAATTAATAATGTTTGAGGGAAAAAGATGGCACATTGCCAAAACTTTTAATTGATCCGTAAGAACAGGACTACACGTCTATATTCGCAACTTAACTGTGGAATAAAAGTCCGTCAGAACAGTACCACAACAGTCATGTTGTGGATAAACATCGACACTTAAAAAGTTGAGCATTAACGCTACTTGTCATTCACACCTCTGGCCGCTGTCTTGAAAAGACCAGACCGCTGGCCACCGACCGTTGGTCGCCTCAGTCTTTCGCCGATCAAAGATATATCTTACGTTGTATCTTAACCAAAGCGGAGAAAGCGAAAATGAGAGAGCATCCCCACCAACGCGACCACGGTGATGGCCGTGACGGTTTTGAAAAACGCCCCGGCCGCGAACGCGGTGGTCGTGGTCCACGCGTGTTTGCCCCTGGCGACCTGAAATTGCTGCTGCTGGCCTTGATCGGCGAACAGCCCTGCCACGGCTACGACCTTATCCGTCAGATCGAAGGCCTGTTCGACGGCGCCTACAGCCCCAGCCCCGGCGTGATCTACCCGACCCTGACCTTTCTTGAAGAAAGCGAATTGGTGACCGGCGATACCGAAGGTGGAAAAAAACGCTACACAATTACCGACGCTGGTCGTCTTTCCTTAAGTGAGCAGGCGATTGCCCTGGAAGGCGTGCGCATGCGCATCGACGTCAGCAAACGCTCGCTGCGCGGCCATGATCGCCCGCCCGAAATCCATGAGGCGGTGCACAACCTGCGCCATGCCTTGCAGCTGCACCACGGGCGCTGGAGCCCGGAAGAAATCGCGCGTGTCGCGGCACTGCTCAACAGCACCGCTCAAGCCATTGTCGACGGCCCGGCCGTTCAACCAGTCCAGGGGAAAGCTCAATGAATACGCAAGCCATCCATCGCGTCACCCACGAGATCAAGCGCCGCCGCCTGGAAGTGCTGCGCGTGACCGACATCACCCCGCGCATGCGCCGCATCACTCTGGGTGGGCCCGAGCTGGCAGGTTTTATCAGCCTGGGCAGCGACGACCACATCAAGCTGCTGTTCCCGCAGAACGCCGCCGAACAGGCCGCGCTGGAAAGCCCGAACTTCAGCATCAAGGGCGAGGGCCCACAACCGGCCATGCGCGACTACACGCCACGGCGTTTCGACCTGAGCACCGGTGAACTGGACATCGACTTCGTGCTGCACGGCGATGGCCCTGCCTCTACCTGGGCCGAGCAGGTGCAGGTCGGCCAGCACCTGTACATCGGTGGGCCACGCGGTTCGATGATCGTGCCGGATATGTTCGACAGTTACCTGTTGATCGGCGATGAAACCGCCCTGCCCGCCATCGCCCGGCGCCTGGAAGAATTACCGGCGGGCCGCAAGGTGCTGGCAGTGATTGAAATCGCCAATGCCGCAGAACAGCAAGTGCTGAACAGTGCCGCCGATGTGCAAGTGATCTGGGTAATACGCGGCCAGGACGACCTGCTAGAGACCGTTCGCACACTGACGCTGCCGAGCGGCTCGCTGTACAGCTTCGTGGCGACGGAAACCAAGCTGTCGCGCCAAGTGCGCCGCGTGCTGCTGGACACGCATCAGGTCAATGAAGCGTTTCTCAAGGCTGTGGGTTACTGGCGTGCAGACGGCAGCGAAGAAGAGTAAGCCGATCGAGGTCGAAACGGTGGGCGCGGACTTGCCCGCTCCCACCCTTAGGTTCGCGGCGGCTTTAAGCATTTATCCAGCCCCACCACTGCCAATGAAATCCCGATAAACCCCGCCAGAATCCCCCCGGCATTCACAAACACTTGTGGATAACCGAGCGTGTCCACATCAATGAACGGGTACTGATACTGCCCGAGCAAATGCCCGCGCAGCAGCACATAGCCGAAGTACACCAACGGGTAGATCACCCAGGCGCCGATGTGGTTGAAACGCAACGTGCCCTTGGGCACACACCGCCACCAATAAATCACAAACAGCACCGGCATGACGTCATGCAGCAATTCATCGGCGACGAACTGAAAACCTGTGGGGCTCCACAAATGCCGCAGCAGCAAGCTGTACGCCAGGCTCACCACGACGATGCTCGCAGCAATCGCGCTACTGACCCTGGGCGCCAGAAAAAACCGCTTGGCGGCTGAATCCCGACTGACCAGCGCATAGCTGAGCACCACCACCACCAACGTGTTGGTCAGCACCGTGAAGAAACTGAAAAAGTTGATCAACCCGCCCAGCAGGCTGGCGCCCGCGGTCCAGCGCGAATAGAAAATCAGGTATTGCTGAATCGCCAACCCTACCCAGCCGGCCAGTGCCGCAGCCGCGATGAAACGCTTCATGGGCTCAGTCCAGTGGGCGTTTGGTACGCATCAGCTTCACGTACAACCCTTCGACTTTCTCCCGCGCCCATGGGGTTTTGCGCAGGAACGTCAGGCTCGACTTGATGCTCGGATCGCTCTTGAAGCAGCGCACATCAATGCGTTCGGCCAGGCCTGCCCATTCGTAGTGTTCCACCAGGGTGGTGAGGACGTGTTGCAGGGTCACACCGTGGAGCGGGTCGTTGCTTGTCGCGGTCATGCCGGGCCTTTTGCACTAAGAGGAAACACAGCCGCGCACCTTAGCCGACGGGGCGTACAGGTGGAAGCACTGCATTGAATATAGACCCTGGAGAAAAGTTCCCCTTTTCAGCGAAAAAAGAGATGTTATATTGTAACTATAAATATCAAAAGTAACTGACCCGATACCGTTTCAGCCTTCTCTTTTTTGTGCCGTTTTGCCAAGGAATGTTCGATGTCCCTCTCTTCTCTCTGGCGCTTGACCCCACTTGCCGCCGCTGCGCTGATCTGCTCCGAAGCCCACGCCCTGGAACTGCAACCCCAAGTCATCACCGGCAATCCATTGGGCAGCGAACAGCTCGCCTCACCGACCACAGTGCTGGAAGGTGATGACCTGACCCTGCAACAAAAAGGCAGCCTCGGCGAAACCCTGAACAAGCAACCGGGCGTGTCCTCGTCCTACTTCGGCCCGGGTGCCAGCCGGCCGATCATTCGGGGCCAGGATGGCGACCGCATTCGTATCCTGCGCAACGGGGTGGGCGCGCTGGATGCCTCGTCACTGTCCTACGACCACGCCGTGCCGCTGGACCCGGTCAACGTCGAGCGCATTGAAATCGTGCGCGGCCCGGCCGCCCTGCTGTACGGCGGCAGCGCCATTGGCGGCGTGGTCAACACCTTCGACAACCGCATCCCCACCGAGGCCATCGAAGGCATCCACGGTGCCGGTGAATTGCGCTACGGCGGCGCCGACACCACCCGCAGCAGCGCCGGCAAACTGGAGGCCGGCAACGGCTCCTTCGCCTTGCACCTGGACGCGAACGCGCGGGAATTCAACGACCTGAAAATCCCCGGTTTTGCGCGCAGCCGCCACGCCCCGGACACCGAAGATGGCCCCGGCAAAAATGGCCGCCTGGGCAACAGCGACGGGCGCCAGGACGGTGGCGCGGTGGGTGGTTCCTACACCTGGGACGACGGCTACGCCGGCCTGTCCTACAGCAACTACGATGCAAACTACGGCTCACCTGCCGAGCAGGACGTGCGCATCCGCATGAAGCAGGATCACTACGCCTTCGCCTCCGAAATCCGCGACCTGCAGGGCCCGTTCACCTCGGTGAAACTCGACGCGGGCTACACCGACTACGAACATCGCGAAATCGAAGGCGGCGAAACCGGCACGGTGTTCAAGAACAAGGGTTACGAGGCGCGCGTAGAAGCTCGCCATCAGCCGATTGGCCCATTCGATGGCGTGGTCGGCGCGCAAGTGACCCGCAACGAATTCTCGGCCCTGGGCGAAGAAGCCTTCGTGCCGCAGACCGACACCAACGCCGGCGCCCTGTTTATCCTCGAAGACATGCAGGCCACCGAGCGCCTCAAACTCAGCCTCGGCGCTCGCCTGGAACACACCAGCGTCGACCCGGACGCCAAGGGCAATGCGCGCTTCGCCAATGCGGATAAAACCAATGACTTCACCGCCGGCAGCCTGTCGTCCGGCGCCGTGTACAGGCTCACGCCGGTCTGGTCGCTGGCCGCGACCCTGGGCTACACCGAGCGCGCGCCGACCTTCTACGAGCTGTACGCCAACGGTGCCCACGTCGCCACCGGCACTTATGAGTTGGGCGATGCCAACCTGAAAAAAGAAAAAGCCGTGTCCAGCGACTTGGCGCTGCGTTTCGACAATGGCACCCACAAGGGCAGCTTCGGGGTGTTCTACAGCCGCTTCTCCAACTACATCGGGCTGCTGGGCACCGGACGTACGCTGAACGATGACGGCGAAGAGGACGCGGGCGGCATCCCTGAGTACAGGTACTCGGGCGTGCGTGCACGTTTCGCAGGTTTCGAAGCCCAGGATCACTGGAAACTCGGCGAAAGTGCCTACGGCAAGTTTGCGCTGGAGCTGTCAGGCGATTACACCCGCGCAACCAACCTGGACACCGGCGAAGCCTTGCCGCGTATCGCGCCGCTGCGCTTGAACAGCGGTTTGCTGTGGGAACTGGACCGCTGGCAGGCGCGGATCGACGTCGAACATGCGGCAGGCCAGGGGCGTGTGCCGAGTAACGAGAGCGGTACCGATGGCTACACCACCCTGGGCGCGAGCGCGGGTTATCACTTCAACGTCGGCGCCAGTCAGTGGCTGGCGTTCGTCAATGGCGAAAACCTGACCAACCAGACCGTACGCTATGCCAGCTCGATCCTGCGCGATATCGCACCGGCGCCGGGGCGCAGTGTGCAATTTGGTGTGCGTACCACTTTCTGACGCCCCCTTTGGGATCGGTTTTGTAGCAAAAGTGCTTCCTGTGGCGAGCGGGCTTGCCCCGCGTTGGGCTGCGAAACGGCCCTGAAATCAGTCAATGAGCTGTACCTGATACACCGCATTTCTCATTGATCAGGGCCGCTTCGCGCCCCAACGCGGGGCAAGCCCGCTCGCCACGACAAACCAGCACGCCACCCTCTCAATCCAACTTGGGAATTGGGGTTGCGCAGCCATTTTTGCAGCGACGTTCTGTCACTGTTACCAGAACTGAAATGATGCATCTCTCGATTTAGCCTTTCTCAATTCGAGAAGGCGCTTTATCCTTGCCGCAACAAACTGAAACGTTTCATGCCTGCGGTCGATCCCACCTTGCCGAACTTACCCCTCTTCAGAGACAGCGCTGTCTTATACCGACCTGCGCACGGGAATAAATCGCCCGCCTGTGGATAACCCTCTTATCCCCAGAAAAACCAAATTAACGCTGAACCAAGCCCGCGCCGAATCGTCATCTACAGTGAAGCACGGGGTTACATAATTCCAACGTCACGGAGAAACACACTATGAGCACTGATGGTGCTTCAAGCCCAAGCCGCCTGCTGCCCAGGCTGCTGGGGATCTTGCTGCTGATCATGGGGCTGGCCTTGCTGGCCGGCGGCGTCAAGCTGAGCATGCTCGGCGGGTCGCTGTACTACCTGCTGGCCGGTATTGGCATCGCCCTCACCGGCGTTTTGCTGCTGGCCACCCGCCGCGCTGCGCTGGGTCTGTACGCACTGGTGCTGTTCGCCAGCACCGTGTGGGCACTGTGGGAAGTCGGCCTGGATTGGTGGCAACTGGTGCCGCGCCTGGCCCTGCTGTTCGCCTTGGGCATCGTCTTGCTGCTGCCGTGGTTTCGCCGTCCGTTGCTGCGCGGCCAGCCTGCGCCGCTGGGCACTGGCGCGCTGAGCGTGGCCGTGGTGCTGGCGGGCGCTGCCGCCCTGGCCAGCCAATTCACCAACCCGGGTGAAATGGTCAAGACCGGTCAGCTCGACCGCGACGCCGTGCCTGGCATGGCCAGCGCTGCACCGGCCCAGGCCGATGGCGACTGGAACTCCTACGGTCGTTCGGCCTTCGGTGATCGTTACTCGCCACTGGCGCAGATCACCCCGGAAAACGCCCACAAGCTGGTACCGGCGTGGACCTTCCGCACCGGCGACATCCCTGGCCCAGGCGATCCCGGTGAAACCACCGCAGAAAACACCCCGCTGAAAGTCAACGGCATGCTCTACGTGTGCACGCCGCACAGCCAGGTGATTGCCCTGGACCCGGACACCGGCAAGGAAATCTGGCGTTTCGACCCGAAGATCAGCACCGAAGGTGCCGCGAACTTCAAAGGGTGGGCGCACATGACCTGCCGTGGCGTGTCGTATCACGATGACGCCGTGTACGCTTCCGAGCAAAGCCCTACCGGCAGTGCCAGCACCGCTCCGGTCAGCGCCGTCTGCCCGAAACGCATTTTCGTACCGACTGCCGACACCCGTCTGATCGCCCTGGATGCCGACACCGGCAAAATGTGTGAAGACTTCGGTGACAAAGGCCAGGTCGACCTGCGTGCCAATATCGGCAGCTTCGCCCCAGGCGGTTATTACTCCACCTCGCCACCGGCCGTGACCAAGAACCTGGTCGTGATCGGCGGTCACGTGACCGACAACGTTTCCACCGACGAGCCTAGCGGCGTGATCCGCGCGTTCGACGTGCACACCGGCAAGCTGGTGTGGAACTGGGACAGCGGCAACCCGGACGACACCACCCCGTTGGCCGAGGGCAAGACCTACACCCGCAACTCGCCGAACATGTGGTCCATGTTCAGCGTCGATGAAAAACTCGGCATGCTCTACCTGCCGATGGGCAACCAGATGCCGGACCAATACGGCGGCGACCGTACCGAAGATTCGGAAAAATACAGCGCCGGCCTGACTGCTCTGGACATCGACAGCGGCCACGTGAAGTGGACCTTCCAGTTCACTCACCATGACCTGTGGGACATGGACGTGGGCGGCCAGCCTAGCCTGATCGACATCAAGACCGCACAGGGCGTCAAGCAAGCGGTAATGGCTTCGACCAAGCAAGGCAGCATCTACGTGCTGGACCGCACCAATGGTCAGCCTGTGGTGCCGATCAACGAAATCCCTGTACCGCAAGGCGCAGTGGCCGGTGATCACACCTCCCCTACCCAACCGAAGTCCGACCTGAACTTCATGCCGCCGCCGTTGAAAGAACGCGACATGTGGGGCGTGACACCGTTTGACCAGATGCTGTGCCGGATCGATTTCAAATCCATGCGCTACGACGGCCCGTTCACCCCGCCATCGCTGCAAGGCTCGATCGTTTACCCAGGCAACTTCGGCGTGTTCGACTGGGGTGGCATTTCCGTCGACCCGGTTCGCCAGATTGCCTTCGTGAACCCGAGCTACATGGCGTTCAAATCGAAACTGATCCCGGCTGCCGACATTGCCAAGCAAGGTCCACGCGTCAGCGAAACCGAAGGCGTACAGCCGAACAAAGGCGCGCCGTACGGCGTGATCCTCGAAGCGCTGCTGTCGCCTCTGGGCCTGCCGTGCCAGGCTCCGGCGTGGGGTTATGTGGCGGCGGTCGACCTGACCAACCACCAGACCATCTGGATGCACAAGAACGGCACCGTGCGCGACAGCTCGCCGGTTCCAATCCCGCTGACCATGGGCGTGCCTAGCCTGGGCGGGACATTCACCACCGCCGGTGGCGTGTCCTTCCTCAGCGGCACCCTCGACCAGTACCTGCGTGCCTATGACGTGAAAAACGGCAAGCAGCTGTGGGAAGGCCGCCTGCCAGCAGGCGCGCAAACCACACCGATGACCTACACCGGCAAGGACGGCAAGCAGTACGTGCTGGTCATGGCTGGCGGTCACGGCTCGCTGGGCACCAAGCAGGGTGACTATGTGATGGCGTTCAAACTGCCGGACTAAGTGTTAACCCGCGGTAAAACAAAGGCGGCTACCTGATGGGTAGCCGCCTTTTTTTGTGTCCATGTTCACTCAATGTGGGAGCTGGCTTGCCTGCGATGGCGGTGCAACAGAAACAGATTTTTTGACTGCCACGCCGCCATCGCGGGCAAGCCCGCGCCCACAGGGTTCAGGGGTGTTCAGGCGAGGGGGTTTACAGGGCAACCCGCTCTCGCCGCATCCACATCTCAAACGCCATGGCATTCAACGGCTTGCTGATCAGGTGACCCTGCGCCGTGTCGCACTTCCACTGCCTGAGCAGCTTCAGGCTGGGCTCGAACTCCACACCTTCGGCCACCACCTTGAGCCCCAGGTTGTGGCTCATTTCGATGGTCGAACGCACAATCACGCCGTCTCCGCTGGCGCTGTCGAGGTTGCGGATGAACGACTGGTCGATCTTCAATTCCTGCACCGGCAAACGCTGCAACTGCGCCAGGGATGAATAGCCGGTGCCGAAGTCGTCCACCGACAGGCTGATGCCACAGCTGCGCAATTGCTCCAGCACGCTGAGCGCCTGTTGCGGGTTGTGCATAATCGCGCTCTCGGTGATCTCGAAGGTCAGTTGTTGCGCCGCGACGCCGTATTGCATCAGCAAGGCGGTGACGCGAATGGCCAGGTCGTCATCGGCCAGGTCGTCCACCGAAATGTTGACCGACAGTTGAATGTGCAAACCGCGCCCTGCCCACTCGGCGATCTGCCGGATCGCCTCCTCGATCACCCACAGCGTCATGCTGCGCATGCTGCCGGTGCGTTCGGCCAAGGGAATGAATTCGGCGGGCGACACCTGGCCCAGCGTCGGATGCTGCCAGCGCAGCAAGGCTTCCGCCTGGCGTACGTGGCCATGAATTAGGTCGAGTTTGGGCTGGTAGCACAGGAACAATTCGCCTTCGACGACCGCGCGGCGCAGGTCGCGGATCAGCGTGATCTGGCGCTGGTGCGCCAGGTCGCGGTCTTGCTGGTAGATCTGCAGATGCCCGGACAGGCTCGCCGCATCATGCCGGGCGATGGCGGCGCGGCTGATCAATTCTTCGACCTGCTGGCCGTCGGCCGGGTAGGCGGCAATGCCGATGCTGACTTCATGCCGCACTTCGTCGTTGCCGATGCGCTGGGGCTCGGTGAGCAGCGCATACAGGCGGTCGGCGCGGGCGACCGCGCGATCGATCTCGGTGTTTTCCAGCAACAGCAAAAACTCGCTGCCGGCGATCCGCGCGGCGGTGTCACTGGCCAACAGGCACATGGACAGGCACCGGCTGGCCTCACGCAACATTTCTTCCACGCCCTGCGGCCCGAAGCCTTCGTTGATCACCCGGTAATTTTCAATCCCCAGGTACAGCAACACCACCGGGCGCTGTGCACTGATCGCACTGCCCAGACGCTCCATGGCCAACGCGCGATTGGGCAGGCCGGTGAGCGGATCATGCAGGGCGTTATGGGCCAGCTGCCGCTCGCGCACGGCGATGCCGCTTTGCATTGCATTGAAGGCCTGGGCCAGCAAGCCGAATTCATCGTGACTGCGCACCCGTACCGGTGTTCGATAATCACCGGCCCCAATCCGCTCGGCCGCTTCCACCAGGGCGTTGAGCGGGCGTGACACGCGGCGCGCCAGCAACAACGCGGCGGCCAGCGACACCAACAACACCGCCAGGGCGATGCCGAGGAACTGCCGGTCCAGCGGCGCAAAAGACTCAAGCGCATGGTCCAGCGGGCTCTGCAGCAACACGCGCACCTCATCGCCCTCGCCGGTGTTGGCCAGCGGCAGCACCTGGCTGAGCACGCGTTGCCCATAGAACAGGTTGATCTGCGCATCGGGGTTGAGGGGCGCCTGGTGCAGCGTATCGATGATGGTGGCCCGGTAGGCCTCTGGCTGGGTGCTGAACAACTCGCCGACCTGGCCGTTCTGCACGCTGAGGAACGACACTTCAAGGTTGCTCATGGAACGCAGTTCGTTGGCGAACAGCTTGTCCATGGGAAAGCCCATCACCACGCGGGCGATGGGCTGCGGGTCGAGGACGACATCCTGCACAAGCAGATAGGGCTGGCCGTCCATCGCGACGATAAGCATCTGCAAGCCGCTGCGTCGCGCATGACGCAAGGCCTCGTCGTATGGGAATAGCTGGCCGTGTGTCAGCACCGGCAAGGTACTGACCATCACCTTGCCATCCAGGCCCAGCACAAACACTTCGCTGGAACGCAGGCCGGTGCCATGCCGTTGCAGCGCGGCCATCACCGTTTCGGGGTTGCCCTCGGCGACCGCCAGTTTGAAGGGGCCGTCGGCGGTGAGCCAATCCAGCCCGTATTGCAGACGACGCCCGCGCAGGTCGAGCAAACGTTCGAACACTTGGCTGCCGGTGCTGAGCTGAACCTGGGCCTGGTTCTCCACGGCGCGGGTGGTGGCGGCCTTGACGGCGAAGTAGGTCGCGGCCACGACCACCAGCAGCAATAGCGCCAACACCCCGGCAATGCGGGTCTGAAATGTGTGGCGCCACTTCATTGCCGTGGCCTCTGGCAGCACGCGCCTCTCTGTGCCGATCCGTCCCTTTGTCATACGCATTCCCGGCGGCTGCTGACCTGGCGTCAAAAAAACATCCGTTTTTAATGAATGGTTGGTTCAAGCAGATTAGCTGGGGGCTGGGATATGTACACCCAACAAGGACGGGGATGTGCCTGTCAGTTTATTGGCGGCAAACGCTTGGCTTGAAGGGCTGCAGGGGCATTGGCCCTGAGGGAATGACGGGGCGTACTGATCACACACGTGCGCGCATGAAGTCCCCCCACCGCCGCACCAGATAATTGTGCTCATCCATCACCGAGTTCCACACCGCAATGTGGCCCATGCGCTGCTCATAGGAGCCACCATCGCGCACCTCGCCGACGTCGATCAACGGCAAGCCATCACTGCCGAGCAGCTCCTCACGGGCGGGCTTGCCGGCATACCAGTAATCCCACTCGGCGCTGCTCAAATGATCGCGCGTGCGCGCCGGGTTACCGATGTAATAGCCCTGACGCGCCATCACCGCCCCCGGCCAGCCGGATAACCACCAATTGAGATAAGCATAAGCCGCATCCAGCACCGGCCCCTGGGCATGGCGCGACAACGACAACCCACCAAACCATCCGCGGTACCCTTCACGGGGCACCGCCAGCCGATACTTCACGCCTGCCCGGTGCAAGCGCATCAGGGTCGGCGACCACAGACTCTGGATATCAATGCTGGGGCTCAGCATCAACTGCGCGGCCTCTTCATCATCCGACCAGAACGCCGCAAAGTGCCCCTCCTTCTGCTTGCGCACCAGAATGTCAGCCAGTACATCGATCTCTTCGATGCTCATATTGCCGATGTCCCTGAACTGCGCCAGCCCTGCCCCCTGCACCGCCAATGCGGCATCCAGCGCGCCAATCGCGGCATCGCTTTGCAGCGCAGTGCGCGCGCTCCAGGCCGGGTCGAGCAGCCAGCCCCAGCTTTCATTGCCGTGGCTGAAGCCTTCGGGCAAACGCTCCGGGCGGTAGGCAAAACTGTCGGCGTTATGGGTCAACGGCAGCATGCTGATGCGCTCGGTGACGCTGCTGCCGAGGCTGCCGTCGTGCTGCACGAACAGGCGCTCGCTGGGTACGCTGCCGCTGCCCAACCGGTCATTGGCCGACAAGCGACCCCGTTTGGGCAAGTCATTGATCTCGTGCCACAAGGCGATGCGCCGCGTGTCGATAGGCTGGATCGCCCGCGCCGGCCAGACGAAATCAACGTTGTGAAACCATTGGTCGTAGAGGTCGTAGCTGTCGGGTTGCATCACGGCGATGCGCTGCGCCTGCGCCACGTCGTGCACCTGATAGACCAGGCGAATACCCAGCTCTTTTTCGGCGCGAACGCGCAAGCATTCCAGCAGGGTCACGGACGTACCGAGCACACGTAATGTGATCATGCTGCCAAGCGCCGTGAGAACACCTCGAACGAGCGCCGCAACAGCGCCGGGTCGAGGCCGCGCAGGATAAACACCAGCCGCGACTGGCGGTCGGTGCCGGGCCACGCGGGCAAGTGCACCGGGGCGTGCAGGCAATGCTGCACGCCATGAATGACGATGGGAGCCGAGCTTGCGTTCACGTTGAGCAGTCCTTTGACGCGAAGGATTCGTTCGCCGTGGCATCTTAACAGTATCGACAACCAGACCCCGAAACCGACCCAGTCCAGCGGTTGGTCAAAGGTCAGGCAGCATACTTGCGCCGCGCCGTGGCGGGCCGTGGTGGTTTGATGCAGCTGCCAGCGGCTGACTTCAACGGCCGGTTCGGCGCTGCGCAAGCCTTCGCCAAGCAGCAACTGATCGCCGCTGTGAACCTCATGGGTGTCAAGAATCGGCGTCCCAGCATTGAGTGCCCGCAAATGCGCGCGCAGTGCTTCACAATCGCCGGCCAAGTCGGTCTTGCTCAGCAGCAGACGGTCGGCTGCCGCAACCTGGGCCAGCCATTCCGGGTGCAGGCGCTCTTGCAACGTGGCGTGACTGGCATCGACCAGCGTGATCACCAGGCCGATATGAAAACGCCCGCGCAGTTGCACATCGTTGTTCAGCGTGGCCAGGATCGGCGCCGGATCGGCCAGGCCGGTGGTCTCCAGGATCACCCGCTTGAACGCCGGAATTTCACCGCGCTCGCGCCGTTGCAACAGGCCGAGCAATGCATCTTTGAGCTCGCCGCGAATCGAACAGCACACGCAGCCGCTGGGCAGCAGCACGGTGTCCGGCGCAACTTCTTCCACCAGCAGATGGTCGATGCCGACATCGCCGAATTCGTTGATCAGCAACGCGGTGTCACCGAGGCTTTCGCCTTGCAGCAAGCGTTTGAGCAAGGTGGTCTTGCCGCTGCCAAGGAAACCGGTGATGACATTGAGAGCGATGCTCATGATGACTCCAGGTGATCAAGCAAGCGGGGATCGAGCGGATCCAGCGAGCGGCCAAGCATGTTTTCCGCCGCCTGCCAGAGTTGATCCAGGCCACTGGCTAATTCCTGTTTGCCGGTGGCGCCCAACAGCAGGTAAGACGCGCCCTGGAAGTCTTCGACCTTGAGCCGGAATACCGCCAGCACCTGGTTGATCGCGGCGATCCGGCGCAAGCGTTCGCGGCGCCGTGGCAGTTCATCGCCCAGAGGGTCGCTCCAGTGCAGGTCTTCACCGAGCAAGCCGCAGAGTCCGCACATGGCTACACCTCGCTCATGGCATGACATCGCCGGAGTTCGGGCCCAGCGTCTGGCCTACGAACAGGTTGCCGCCCGGCTCACTGGCCAGCAGCACGGCGGTGGGCGCCACCTCATCGGCCAGGCCGAAACGGCCCAGGGGCAACTCGGCCGCCTTGGCCTGCTTCCAGGTGTCGCTGATCCCACCCACCAATGGTGTTTCAATTGGGCCGGGCGCAATGGCGTTGACCAGCACATTGTCCTTGGCCACTTCCAGCGCCAGCGATTTGGTGAACCCGATCACGCCAGCCTTGGCCGCAGCGTAATGGGTCAGTTCAGCGCCGCCCTTGATGCCCAACTGCGAGGCGACATTGATGATCCGCCCCCAGCGTTGCGCCAGCATGTGCGGCAAGGCGCGCTGGCTGGCGATGAACACGCTGGTGAGGTCAACGCGCAGCATGTCGTTCCACATCTCGATGGAGAGGTCGACGCAACGCGCCTGGGTGAGCATGCCGGCATTGTTGACCAAAATATCGATACCGCCGAAGTGCTCGACACAGCAGTCGACACTGGCCTGGGCGCCTTCGACAGTGCCGACGTCGGCCAGGCACTCGAACACCTCGGCGCCGAGATTGCGGCAAGTGATGGCGGTTTCGGCAAGGCCGGCGGCGTTGCGGTCGGCCAGCAACAGCCGCGCGCCTTCGGCGGCGTAGGCGCGGGCGATGGCAGCACCGATGCCGCTGCCGGCGCCGGTGATGACGGCGCGTCGATTATTCAGTTGAGGCATACAAAATCTCCTAAAACAAACACGGTCCCTGTGGGAGCTGGCTTGCCTGCGAAAGCGGTGGATCAGTCAGTACATGTGGGGCTGAAACTCCGCTATCGCAGGCAAGCCCGCTCCCACATTTTTTTGCACCGCGTGCGGTCAGTCAGGCCAGCGCACGGTCAAGCCACCGTCGATGACGATGCTCTGTCCGGTCAGATAACTCGATGCCTCAGTGGTCAAAAACTGCACCAGCGAGGCCACCTCATCCGCCCGCCCTACGCGGCCCAATGGAATCGCGCGCGCCGCCTTCGCCAACCCTTCAGACCCCAGCGAGTTCTTCGCATCCAACGACTGCGGCGTCTCGATCAACCCCGGAATCACCGCATTGCAACGGATACCCAATGGCGCCAACTCCACCGCCAGCGACCGGCACAACCCCGGCACGCCGGCCTTGGCCGCCGCGTAATGGCTGTGCTCCTGCCAGCCATACACGCCACCGGCAATCGATGAAATCGCTACCAGCGCGCCGCCCTCGCCCATATGCCGGGTGGCCGCGCGAAAGGTGCGCATCACCCCCGTCAGGTCAACGTTGAGCATCTCGTTCCACAACGCATCGGTCATCTCCAACAAGGGTGCGCGACGCAGCAACCCGGCATTGGCCACCGCGTAATCCAGGCGGCCAAAATGCTGCACGGCTTGCGCGGCCAGTGCGTCTACCGAGGCGGTATCGCCCACGTCCAGCGGTAGCATCAGGCACTCACCACCGGCTTCTTCCACCCGCGCTACGGTGGAGTGCGGGTCGTGCGGGTCGGCCGGGTAATACCCGCCCACCACCGCCACGCCATTGCGCGCATAGGCCACGGCCAGGGCTTGGCCGATGCCGCTGGCGGCACCGGTAATCAGGGCAACTTTACGGCTCATCTCACACTCCTCACTGAACGGTTTCCGGGCGCACATGGCGCGCGGCAAACATCAGCGCACCGGACAAAAAGCACGGCAGCGCGCCGAACCACAGCGCGGCGGTCTGCCAGTCGCTGCCGGCGGACAACACCTGCGTGGCGCCGAAACCGGCCACCACCGCTCCAATCGGGCCCATGGCATGAATGATCGCGCCACCGGTGGCGCGGATGCTGGTGGGGAAACTCTCGCTGATAAAAAACAGCGCCGCCGAGTACGGCCCGATCAGGAAGAACAGGCCCAGGCTGTAGAGCCCCACCACCATCGCCATATTGCTTGGCCCAAACAGCATCCCGGCGAACGCCAGGCCGCCGAGCATCCAGCCCAGACCGATGACATTGCGACGGCCGATTTTGTCGCCCATCCAGCCATGACTCAGGTAACCGCAGTACCCCACCAGGTTCGACAGCACGAGGATGATCAGCGAGTTCTCGAACGAGATATGGTGCACGCTGACGATCACCGAAGTCCCCAGCACGCTGAACACCTGGATGGCCGCCCAGTTGAGCAACAGCGCGGCGCCGATCACCAGCGTGGCGCGCCGGGCCGGGCCACGGAAGGCGGCTTTGAGGCCGGCCTTGCTGTGTTCGTCATAGTCCACGCCGTAGGTCACGGCGACGTTCTGCGCCTCTTTCACGGCGCCACTTTTACGCAGCTCGCTGATGCGCTGGTGAACCTGGAACTGCGGGCTCTCCTTGAGCTTGCGCGCCATGATCGCAATCACGATGGCCGGGATGGCGGCAAAGATGAAGCAACCCTGCCAGCCGATGATCGGCAACAGCAGCGCGGTCAACCCGGCGGCGATCAACGCACCGACCGGCCAGCCGCCCTGCACCAGGCTGTAGATAAACCCGCGCCGCTTGGTCAGGCGCGGGTCTTCAGAGGCGCCATACAGCTCGCTCAAATACGTGGCGTTGACGGTTTCCTCGGCATAGCCCAGGCCGCCCAACGAGCGGATCAGAATCAGCGGCGACTTGCCCCACGCTCCGCCGATCGCGGTGAGTGCCGAGCACAGTGCGGAACCGGCCACGGTGAAAATAATGCCTTTGCGCCGCCCCAACTTATCGACGACGGGGCCAATGGCAAAGGCAACCACCGCTGTGCCCACCGCCACCCAGGTCGCGATTTCAGCTTGCTCCACCTCACCCCAGCCGAAATGCCGGCCGATCTCCGGCAACAAGGTGCCGAAGAGGATGAAGTCATACACCGCAAACACCCAGGCGAAAAACGCGATCCAGGTGGCGAAGCGCACTTCCTGGGACGTCAGTTGCCGGGGTTTCCAGCCAGTCAGGTCAAGCTTGTTGTAGATGGACATAAATCGCGCCTCGGGGGTGTGGGCTAAGGGTCAGGAACGCGGTTGGCGGCGGATAAAGTCGTCGGCGATTTCGTCGAAAGTGACGAAGCGCACGCCGGCATGGCTCTGGATGTGTTCGATCAAGCGCTCGAGCATCAGCAGCACCTGCGGGCGACCGGACACGTCGGGGTGAATGGTCATGGTGAACACGGCGTGTTCGTGCTCGCGGTAGACCCAGTCGAACTGGTCGCGCCACATTTCTTCCAGGTGGCGCGGGTTGACGAAGCCGTGGCTGTTAGGGGCTTTCTTGATGAACATCATTGGCGGCAGGTCGTCGAGGTACCAGTTGGCCGGGATCTCCACCAGGTCGGTCTCTTCGCCGCGCACCAGCGGTTTCATCCAGGTGTCGGGGTGCTGGCTGTAGTCGATCTTGGTCCAGGTGTCGCCCTTGCGCACGTAGTAGGGGTGGAAGTCGTTGTGCATCAGGCTGTGGTCGTACTTGATGCCTTTTTTCAGCAGCAGTTCGTTGGTGACCTTGCTGAATTCCCACCACGGCGCGACGTAGCCGGTGGGGCGTTTGCCGGTGACCTGAGTGATCAGCTCGATGGATTTATCCAGGACGATTTCTTCCTGCTCGGCCGTCATCGCAATCGGGTTTTCATGGCTGTAGCCATGCACGCCGATTTCGTGACCGGCGTCGGCCACCGCCTTCATCTGCTCGGGGAAGGTTTCCATCGAGTGGCCGGGAATAAACCAGGTGGTGCGCAGGCCATAGCGTTCGAACAATTTGAGCAAGCGCGGCGCGCCGACTTCACCGGCGAACAGGCCGCGCGAGATGTCGTCCGGCGAGTCTTCACCGCCGTAGGAACCGAGCCAGCCGGCGACGGCGTCAACGTCGACGCCAAATGCACAGAGAATGTCTTTAGCCATGATGTGTCTCCTTAAATAGTCATTACGGATTCGACGGACAACGCCACGCGCAACAGGCGTGCGTCTTCTCCCGACGGGGCACTGAGCAGCAGCGCGGTGGGCAGGCCCAGGGCATCGCGGCCGCTGGGCAGGCTCACGCCAGGCATGTCGAGCAGACTGCCGGGCATGGTCAGGCGCAGGGTGGCGAGGTTGGTTTTCACGAACAGCTCGTCGTCGGCTTCCAGCGGGGCCAACGGGGGGGCGACATGGGCAACGGTCGGGGTAATCAGCACGGCGCCGTCGAGCTCGTCGACCAGTTGGTACTGCAGGCGACGGCGCGCGTCGATCAGGTGCAGCAACTGACTGGCGGGCAGTGAACGCGCGGCTTCGAGGCGGCGGCGTACGCGCGGGTCGAGCAGGTCGGCGTCGCGGCTGTCGAGCAAGGCCTCGTGCAGCGCGAAGGCTTCGAATGAGCCGAGCCAGCCGTCCTGCTTGATCAGGTTGAGCGTGGCCTGGAAGGTGGCAGACGGGCGCACCTCGATCAGCGCGCCAGCGGCCTTGATGAGGTCCACGGCGCGCAGCAGGTTATTGCGTACGGCCGGTTCGATGTCTTCCAGTGCGCCTTGCTCCAGCACAAAGCGTTGCCCCTTGAGGCTGCGGGCAACATGGGTTTGCGCGCGGCCATTGAGCAGGTCGTCGATCACCAGTGCATCGCGCACGCTGCGGGTCAGCGGGCCGAGGCTGTCGAGGGTGTGCGCCAGCGGGAATACCCCGTCGCGGCTGTAGCGTCGGCTGCTGCTGCGGTAGCCCACCACGCCGTTGAGCGCGGCCGGAATGCGGATCGAGCCGGCGGTGTCGGTGCCCATGGCGATCGGCACAATGCCGCCGGCCACGGCGACGGCCGAGCCGGATGACGAGCCACCGGGAATACGCGGTTGATCGCTGCCGTTCGGGTTATACGGCGTGCCGAAATGCGGGTTCAGGCCCAAGCCGGAATAAGCCAGTTCGCTGAGGTTGGTCTTGCCGAGACTGACCATCCCGGCGCGGCACAACAGGCCCACACTCGGCGCATCGAGCAACGCCGCTGGCGCCTCGCGACGGTAAGCGGCGCCGGCGGTCGTGATGCTGCCGGCGACATCAAACAGGTCCTTCCAGGCCAGCGGCACACCGTCGAACACGCTCAACGGTTGCCCGGCACGCCAACGGGCGGCGGCAGCTTCAGCTTCGCGACGGGCGCGCTCGGCCGTCAGGGAAATAAACACTGTGGGCGCCATGCTCGCGTGCAGCAGCGCCTGTTCGAGGACTTGCACCGGGTCGCTGCGACCGCTGGCGAACGCTTCGGCCATTGATGTGGCGTCTGACATCAAGCTGCACCTCACAAAACGTACATATTAATAAAATGTACGTTTTACAAAGGCAGCTTTCGTGCCAGTCTTTGCTGCCGGCATTTGTGCACAAGCGAGTTTCGGGCCTTTAGCTACGGGCTAGATGGTTTTGTAGGAACCAAAAAGAGTGGCAAAGGCGTGGGCACAGGCCTTGAATTGAATAATGTATCTTTTATTAATAAGTACATTTTGGTGCAGAAAAGTAACAGGTTACGGCCAAGGCCCCAAAAAAGTGCCAGCACCGTGGCGCAGAGTGACAGGGGTAACTATGAGAGAATCCCCGGCCACTTTCCTACAAGCCCTTCAACTCTTTACCTAGAGAAGCAGATGAAAGCAGTGTCCGCCTCGGCCTCCCGTTACGCGATGATTCACACGCTGTTGCGGGATGCGATCGTCAACGGCACCGCCCGCCACGGGCTGGTCTTGCTGGAAGCGCCGCTGGCCGAGTTGTTCGGCACCAGCCGCGTACCGGTGCGCAAGGCGCTGGACCTGCTGCACGACGAAGGCCTGATCTGCCGCTTCAATGGCCGCGGCTACCTGATCAACCCCGAAGGCCTGGCCATGGAGCCGCTGCGCCTGCCCTTGAGCCATGCGCACCTGGGCCTCAACGGCGATGACGAGTTGGTAGACACCCGGCCGCTCGGCGAACGGATCGTCGAGGAAATCGGCGCGGCGTTGTCCACCTGCATTGCCTTCGGTCATTACCGCCTGGATGAGCAAGCCGCCGCCGACCATTACGGCGTCAGCCGCGCCGTGGTGCGTGAAGCACTGATGCGCTTGCGCGACCGTGGCCTGGTGGAAAAAGAACCCTACTACCAATGGCTGGCGGGGCCGCTGACCGCGCGCGAGGTCACCGAGGACTACGAACTGCGAGCCTGCCTGGAACCCGAAGCCCTGCGCCAGAGCGCGCCGAACCTCGACCGAGACATGCTCGAAGCCATGTTGCAGCGCGTGCTGGATGCTCAGCAAAGCCCGCAGTGCAGCCTGCAAGCCATTGAGCAGATCGAAGAGGACTTGCACCAGCGCTGCCTCGCCGGCCTGCAAAACCGCAAGATCGCCGCGCTGATTCGCCAGGGCCAGAGCCCGATGATCATCAGCCGGATTTTCTACCGGTTACTGGGGATCGGCGCCGATCCCGCCATGCTCGCCGAGCACCGCTTGATTCTGGAGCTGCTGCTGCACGGTGCATATGACGCGGCGGCGCTGAATTTGCGTGAGCATTTGCAGCGGGCACGCCAGCGCATGCTGCAACGCTTGAAGGTGTTGTCGGTGCTGCCGGAACAGCCATTGCCGGCTTATCTGCACAAAATCAGCTGACAGCGCTCGGTACACAAGGTGGGAGCTGGCTTGCCTGCGCCCACAGGGGAAGGCGGTGTTTCGAAAATATTATGCAATTTGTTGCTAACTGCGCCCCGCCATTGAAACCACCGCTGCCCCGCCCCATCTAACCTGCATACTTCCTTATGCAGGTGCCCCATGAGCGACCAGCAAGAATTCCCGGACATCGACCTGAACGATTACGCCGACCCCGAAAACGCTGAACACCAGGCTTCGTCCAACACCGGCCTGGCCCTGCCTGGGCAAAACCTGCCGGACAAGGTCTACATCATCCCGATCCACAATCGGCCGTTCTTCCCGGCGCAAGTGCTGCCGGTCATCGTCAATGAAGAACCGTGGGCCGAGACCCTGGAGCTGGTGAGCAAATCCGACCACCACTCCCTTGCGCTGTTTTTCATGGACACCCCGCCAGAAGATCCGCGCCATTTCGATACCTCCAGCCTGCCGCTGTACGGCACGCTGGTGAAGGTGCACCACGCCAGCCGCGAGAACGGCAAATTGCAATTCGTCGCCCAGGGCCTGACCCGCGTGCGCATCAAAACCTGGCTCAAGCACCACCGCCCACCGTACCTGGTGGAAGTCGAATACCCGCACCAGCCGACCGAGCCGACCGACGAGGTCAAGGCCTACGGCATGGCGCTGATCAATGCGATCAAGGAACTGCTGCCGCTCAACCCGCTGTACAGCGAAGAGTTGAAGAACTACCTCAACCGCTTCAGCCCCAACGACCCGTCGCCACTCACCGACTTCGCCGCCGCGTTGACCTCGGCCACCGGCAACGAGCTGCAGGAAGTGCTGGACTGTGTGCCCATGCTCAAGCGCATGGAAAAAGTCCTGCCGATGCTGCGCAAGGAAGTCGAAGTTGCGCGCCTGCAAAAAGAAATCTCTGCCGAAGTGAACCGCAAGATCGGTGAGCACCAGCGCGAGTTCTTCCTCAAGGAACAGCTCAAGGTCATCCAGCAGGAGCTGGGCCTGACCAAGGACGACCGCAGCGCGGACGTCGAGCAGTTCGAACAACGCCTGGTGGGCAAAGTACTGCCGACCCAGGCGCAAAAACGCATCAGCGAAGAAATGAACAAACTGTCGATCCTGGAAACGGGTTCGCCGGAATACGCCGTCACGCGCAACTACCTGGACTGGGCCACCTCAGTGCCGTGGGGCGTGTACGGCGAAGACAAGCTCGACCTGAAACACGCACGCAAGGTGCTGGACAAGCACCATGCGGGCCTGGATGACATCAAGAGCCGCATCCTCGAGTTTCTTGCGGTGGGCGCCTATAAAGGCGAAGTCGCCGGTTCCATCGTGCTGCTGGTCGGCCCGCCGGGCGTGGGCAAGACCAGCGTGGGTAAATCCATCGCCGAGTCCCTGGGCCGGCCGTTCTATCGCTTCAGCGTCGGCGGCATGCGCGACGAGGCCGAGATCAAGGGCCATCGCCGTACCTACATCGGCGCCCTGCCGGGCAAGCTGGTGCAGGCGCTCAAAGACGTGGAGGTGATGAACCCGGTGATCATGCTCGATGAGATCGACAAGATGGGCCAGAGCTTCCAGGGCGACCCGGCATCGGCATTGCTGGAAACCCTCGACCCGGAACAGAACGTCGAATTCCTCGATCACTACCTCGACCTGCGCCTGGACCTGTCCAAGGTGTTGTTCGTCTGCACGGCGAACACGCTTGATTCGATCCCGGGCCCACTGCTGGACCGGATGGAAGTGATTCGCCTGTCGGGCTATATCACCGAAGAAAAGGTCGCCATCGCCAAGCGCCACCTGTGGCCAAAACAGTTGGAAAAGGCCGGTGTGTCGAAAAACAGCCTGTCCATCAGCGACGGCGCCCTGCGCGCGCTGATCGACGGCTACGCACGCGAAGCCGGGGTGCGCCAGCTGGAAAAACAGCTGGGCAAACTGGTGCGCAAGGCCGTGGTCAAGCTGCTGGACGAGCCGGACTCGGTGATCAAGATCGGCAACAAGGATCTGGAAAGCTCCTTGGGCATGCCGGTGTTTCGCAATGAGCAAGTGCTGTCCGGTACCGGCGTGATCACTGGCCTGGCCTGGACCAGCATGGGCGGCGCGACCCTGCCGATCGAGGCGACGCGCATCCACACGCTCAATCGTGGCTTCAAGCTCACCGGGCAACTGGGTGAGGTGATGAAAGAGTCCGCCGAGATTGCCTACAGCTACATCAGCTCCAACCTCAAGTCGTTTGGCGGCGATCCGAAGTTCTTCGACGAAGCCTTCGTGCACTTGCACGTGCCGGAAGGCGCTACGCCCAAAGATGGCCCGAGTGCGGGCGTGACCATGGCCAGTGCCTTGCTGTCGCTGGCGCGTAATCAGCCGCCGAAAAAAGGCGTGGCCATGACCGGCGAGCTGACGCTGACCGGGCATGTACTGCCGATTGGCGGTGTACGTGAGAAGGTGATTGCGGCGCGGCGCCAGAAGATCCATGAGCTGATTTTGCCGGAGCCCAACCGTGGCAGTTTTGAAGAGCTGCCGGAGTACCTGAAAGAAGGCATGACGGTGCACTTCGCCAAGCGCTTTGCGGATGTGGCGAAGGTGCTTTTCTGACAGATCTCTAGCGCCTGAGCTGGCCTGATCGGGGGCAAGCCCCCTCCCACAATTTGACTGCATTCCAAAGGATGTACTCGGTCAACTGTGGGAGTGGGCTTGCCGCCGATCAGGCCAGACCTGCCAACACAAAAGCCCGCCTTGTCACACCTTGTCTCATCTTCGGTTATGCTCGCCCTTCGTCGCCATACAACGGAGCCCTCATGACCGCTGCCCGCCTGCTTCTCCCCTTGAGCCTTGCCCTGCTGGCCGCCTGCGCCAGTGCCCCCAAGCAAAACGTCACAGTGGAAAACCAGAGCGCCTGCCCGCTCCAGCTTAAAACCGGGCAAAACCTGATCCTCACCTTGCCGAGCAACCCCACCACCGGCTATCGCTGGGCCATCCAGGATTCCGCCGGCGGCGTGCTGCGTGCACTCAGCCCTGAGGTTTACAGCAGCACCGAGTCCGGTGTGATCGGCGGTGGCGGCCAATCCACTTGGCGTTTCCAGGCCTTCGCGGCCGGCCAGGGCCGTTTGCGCCTGACCTCCCAGCAACCTTGGGAACCGGAAGCCGAGCCTGCCGAAACCTTCGACTGCGCCATCACGGTGAACTGATATGCCTTGGCTGATTCTTGCGTTGATGGGCGCCGGCACCTTTGTCTACGGTTTGAGCACCCACGCGGCGTTATTGTGCCTGCTGGTCAAACCGTTGCCGGTGCTGGCGTTGCTGGGCTGGCTGCATGACGCGCCGCCCACCGACTATCGACGCTGGATCAGCCTGGGGCTGATTTTTTCCCTGGTGGGCGACGTGTTGCTCGCGTGGCCGGGCGACCTGTTTATCTTCGGCCTGGGCGCCTTCCTGTTTGCGCATCTGGCGTATTTAAAAGCCTATTTCAGCGATTGCCGGCGCTTGGCGTTGTTGCCACTGGTATTGGCACTGGGCGTGGGCGCGATTCTGCTGAGCGTTCTGATTGCCCATGGCCTGGGCGAGTTGCTGATTCCGGTGGTGGTGTATGCGCTGGTGATCAGCGCCATGCTCTGGCGTGCGTTGGCGCGACTGGGCAGTGAGGTGCCCAAGCGCTCGGCCCTGCTGGCGGCGGCGGGTGCGGTGTCGTTTGTGTTTTCCGACACGCTGATTGGTATCAATCGGTTCGTGGTCGCCTTTGAGGCGGCGCCCTATTTGTTGATCAGCACGTATTGGCTGGGACAGTGGGGCATCACCGCCTCGGCTTTCCATCAGACAACCCGCGCACACGAGGGCCAATTTGGCTAAAATGCCGGCCTTTCCCCCCTCGTCGCCGGAACAACCGTGAGCAAAGAACCCGATCGCCTATTCGCCCAGCCCCTGCCCCAGGTGCCGGACTTCGCCTTTAACGAGGACGTGGTGCGGGTGTTCCCGGACATGATCAAGCGCTCGGTGCCCGGTTACCCGACCATCGTCGAGAACCTCGGCGTGCTCGCCGCGCAGTTTGCGCAACCCAACAGCGTGCTCTACGACCTGGGCTCGTCCCTTGGCGCGGTCACCCAGGCGCTGCGCCGCCATGTGCGCACCGACGGGTGCCGGGTAATCGCCGTGGATAACTCGGCAGCGATGGTCGAGCGCTGCCGCGAATACCTCAATGGCCAGGACTCGATGTTCCAGGAGTTGCTGCCGGTTGAGGTGATCGAGGGCGATATCCTCGCGCTGCAGTTCCAACCGGCCTCGGTGGTGGCGCTGAACTTCACCCTGCAATTTATCGCCCCTGACGAACGCCTGGCACTGCTCGGGCGCATTCGTCAGTCGCTGCTGCCGGGCGGCGCGTTGATCCTCTCGGAAAAACTGCGGTTCAACGACCCGCAAGAGCACGCATTGCTCACCGACCTGCACATCGCGTTCAAACGCGCCAACGGCTACAGCGAACTGGAAATCGCCCAGAAGCGCAGCGCCATCGAAAACGTCATGAAGCCTGACAGCCTCGAAGAACACCGTGAACGCCTGTTGGCGGCCGGGTTCTCGAAAGTCGTGCCGTGGTTCCAGTGTCTTAACTTTGCCTCGTTGATTGCCTTGCCATGATTGATCTGTCCCCCCTCGCCCGCCATCTGGTCGGCACTCCGTTGGCCGTTTGGGCCCAAGGCCTGCAAGCGCAACTCGATAGCAAGATGGAAAAGGGTCATGGCGACCTGGAGCGTTGGCAGAGTGCGCTGGATGCGCTGCCGCAGATCCAGCCCAGCGAAGTCGATTTGCTCAATGGCCTGACCCTTGATACCGATTGCGACGACGCCACCCGCGCACAGATGCGCACTGCGCTGATGGGCCTGAGCCCGTGGCGCAAAGGCCCGTTCAACCTGTTTGGCGTGCATGTGGACACCGAATGGCGTTCGGACTGGAAGTGGACGCGGGTTGCCCCGCACCTGAATTTGAACGGCAAGCGCATCCTCGATGTGGGTTGCGGCAACGGCTACTACATGTGGCGCATGCTCGGCGCGGGTGCCGACAGCGTGATTGGCGTGGACCCGAACTGGCTGTTTTTCTGCCAGTTCCAGGCTGTACAACGCTACCTGAACGAGCCGAAGGCCTGGCACTTGCCGTTCCCGTTTGAGGACCTGCCGCCGAACCTGGAAGGCTTCGACACGGTATTTTCCATGGGCGTGTTCTATCACCGGCGCTCGCCGATCGAGCATTTGCTGGCGTTGAAAGATTGCCTGGTCAAAGGCGGCGAACTGGTGCTGGAAACCCTGGTGGTGGAAGGCGATCAGCAGCAAGTGCTGGTGCCGGAAGACCGCTACGCTCAGATGCGTAACGTGTGGTTCCTGCCGTCGGTGCCGGCGTTGATGCTGTGGCTACGGCGTGCGGGCTTCAGTGAGGTGCGTTGTGTGGATGTGAGCGTGACCACGGTTGAAGAACAGCGCGGGACGGAGTGGATGAAGTATCAGTCGTTGAGTGATTTCCTCGATCCCGAGGATCACAGCAAGACGATTGAAGGGCTGCCGGCGCCGATGCGGGCGGTGATTATCGCGAAGAAGTGAGCTCTGATTTCCCTGCTTAAACAGAGATAAAAATGTGGGAGCTGGCTTGCCTGCGATAGCTATCTTTCAGTCAATTGATCAGTGACTGACGCACCGCTATCGCAGGCAAGCCAGCTCCCACATTGGTTTTCAGTGTTCGTTAGAGTGTGGGCTTGGCTCTTCTGGCCTTGAAGAACTCACTCAACACCGTCCCGCACTCCTCAGCCAACACCCCGCCTTCAAACAGCACCCGATGGTTGAGAAACCCCTGGGTAAAAAACTGCCCCTGGCTTTGCACGATCCCAGCCTTGGGCTCCAGCGCGCCGTACACCACCCGCGCGATGCGCGAATGCACGATCAGGCCCGCGCACATGCTGCACGGTTCCAGCGTTACATACAGCGTGCTGCCGACCAGGCGATAGTTGCTGATCGCCTGCGCGGCGGCGCGGATGGCGACCATTTCGGCGTGGGCGCTGGGGTCATTGCCGCTGATCGGGCAATTGAACCCCCGACCGATGATTTCACCGTCCTGCACCAGCACAGCGCCCACGGGCACTTCGCCGAGGGCGGCGCCTTGAGCGGCGAGGGCCAGGGCTTCGCGCATGAAGTGCTGATCGCGGCTGCGGTCGATAATCGCCGTTGGGCGAATCTGGCGCATCACGCCACCTCGATGGCGGCCATCAGGCCGGTTTCCATGTGATCGATCACGTGGCAATGGAACATCCACACCCCCGGGTTATCCGCCACCAACGCCACGCGCGCGCGTTCGTTCTTGCCCAGCAAGTAAGTGTCGGTGAAGTACGGGATCACCTTGTGGCGGTTCGAGGCGATCACCTTGAAACTCATGCCGTGCAGGTGAATCGGGTGCTGGTACTGGGTCATGTTCTTCAATTCGAAAATGTAGCTTTTGCCCTTCTCAAGCTTGGCAATCGGGCGGTCGGCACAGGTCTTGTCGGTGATGTCCCAGGCCTTGCCGTTGATTTGCCACAAGCTCGGCGGTTTGCCGTCATCGACCGACACCGTACCGACCCATTCGAAATTGAAGTTGAGTTTCTCGGCATTCGCCAGGTCCGGCTCGGCGATCGGGTTGGCGGGCAGCGCCGGCGGCCATTCGGTGGGCGCATCGGTATTGGCGACGGAGCGAAAAGTGCCCAGGCGCACCGGACCGTTGCGGATGGAGAGTTCTTCACCGGCAGGCGGTGCCTTGATCGCCAGACAAATACGCATGCCCGGGCCCAGCCAGTATTCCTTGCCCAATGGGCGCGGCTCGACGGGGTTGCCGTCCAGCGCGTAGATCTGCGCGTCGACGTCGGGAATGTTGATGCGATAGGTCAGCGTGTTGTCGAGATTGAGCAGGCGCACGCGGGTGATTTGCCCGGCCGGCAAATCGATCACCGCCTGGGGCACGCCGTTGATCGTCGACAGGCGCCCGGCGGTGCCGCCACGCGCGGCTTCACGGGGTACGCTGAACGCCACGAAGGCGCCCTCTTCGTCCACGTGCCAGCTTTTCAGGCTCAAGGTGCGTTCGTGTTTGAAACCGGTAGGCTCGCGCTCTTCGATGATCAGCGGGCCCACCAGGCCACGGCCGAGTTCTTCGCTGCTGTTTACGTGCGGGTGATACCAGTAGCTGCCGGCGTCCGGCACGCGGAATTTGTAATCGAAGTATTCGCCGGGCAACACCGGCAACTGCGAGACGTAAGGGACGCCGTCCATTTCCAGCGGCAAGCGGATGCCGTGCCAGTGAATGGTGGTGGCGACCGGCAAGTGGTTGATAAAGCGCACCCGCAGCCACTCACCCTGGCGCACACGCAACTCGGTGCCCGGCGCCGAGAGGCCAAATGCCCAGGCTTCGGTTTTGTGACCTGGCACCAGTTCCACGTCCAGCGGCGCGGCGATCAGTTCGTAATCGTGCCCGGCTTCAGCCTCGGCAACTTTCCCCAGCCAGTAGCGATAGCCGCCACCGGCACCGACGCCCACTACGGCCAGGCCCGCGAGACCACCCAGGATTTGTCGACGGGAAAAGGATCGGGACACAACAACCTCACGTATCTGCCGCAGGCCAGAGGCCCGCAAAGGGCAGATACGATACACCTGACCCGGCTAAACAGTAAGGCTTCGCATTGCCGCATGGCTGAATTCAAAGGGTTTGGCTGGGTAACTACAACTCTGGACACACCGAAAATCACTGTGGGAGGGGGCTTGCCCCCGATTGCAGTGGGTCAGCACAGATAGGCTGACTGACACACCGCTATCGGGGGCAAGCCCCCTCCCACATTTTGATCTTCAGTGATTTTTAGACTGCGCTCACTTGGAGCCGGCAGCAGCCAGAATCAGCGCTTTCATCTCGGCCACTGCGCCTTTGAAACCGACGAACAACGCGTGCGCCACCAGCGCGTGGCCGATGTTGAGTTCGTTGATTCCCTTGATCGCAGCCACGGCTTCAACGTTGTGGTAGTGCAAACCATGGCCGGCGTTGACGATCAGCCCTTCATTGAGGCCGCACGTTACGCCGTCGACAATGCGCTGCAGTTCGTCAGCGACTTCGGTGGGTGTGGTGGCATCGGCATAGCGGCCTGTGTGCAGTTCGATGGCCGGCGCGCCAACACGGCGCGAGGCTTCGATCTGACGCTCGTCGGCGTCGATGAACAGCGAGACTTCGCTGCCGATCTTCGACAGGCGCTCCACCGCAGCCTTGATCCGCGCTTCCTGGCCGGCGACATCGAGGCCGCCTTCGGTGGTGAGCTCCTGGCGCGTTTCGGGCACCAGGCAGATATGCGCCGGGCGGATGCGTTCAGCGAACGCCATCATTTCTTCGGTGACGCCCATTTCGAAATTCATGCGGGTTTGCAGCACGTCCTTGAGCAGCAACACATCGCGCTCCTGGATGTGGCGGCGGTCCTCGCGCAGGTGCACGGTGATGCCGTCGGCGCCCGCTTCCTCGGCGTCCAGCGCAGCCTTGACCGGATCAGGGTAACGGGTGCCCCGGGCCTGGCGCAGGGTAGCGACGTGGTCGATGTTGACGCCAAGAAGAATGCGATTGCTGGTGCTCACGGAAGCGCTCCTGAAAAGGGATAGAAACGCCGCACAGCATACACGGGGTTGTCAGGGCTTTCGAAACAACTCGCGACTGACCAGCGGCCGCCCGCCCAAGTGCACGGCGAGCGCCTGGCGCATCAAGCGCTTGGCCGCAGACAAGGCGCCAGGGGCAGTCCAGTCGGCTTCGCTCATGGCCAGCAACTCGGTGCCCTGGAACAGGCCGGGTTGCAGCAGGTAAACACGTTCCAGGCCGGCGTCGACTTGCAGGCGGTACATGCCGTCTGCGGCGATGGGGTCGCCGTGCAGGTCGTTGCTCAATTCAAAACCGTAGCCCAGGTCGTCGAGCAGGCGCCATTCGAAGGCGCGCAGCAGCGGTTCCAGCGGGCGGCCTTCGGCCAGCGCAATGAGCGTCGCGGCGTAGTGATCGAAGACCCCAGGGTGTGGGTCTTCGGCGGGCAGCAGGCGGATCAGCAGCTCGTTGAGGTACAGGCCGCTGAACAAGGCTTCACCATTGAGCCAGGCGGAGTTGCCGACACTTTCCAGACGACCGACGTTTTTCAGTTCGCCCTTTCCACGAAACTCCACGTCCAGGGCCACGAACGGCCGTGCCAGCGTACCCGCCTTGCCCCGCGCGCTGCGCAAGACTGCGCGCAGGCGGCCTTGGGGCGTGAGGAAGTCCACCAACGCGCTGGTCTCGCGGTAGGCGCGGCTGTGCAGGACGTAGGCGAGTTGGCTGGTGGGTTGGGACATGGATGCTCACTGCTGCAATGCATTTTTGAAAACTACACAAACCTAATGTGGGAGGGGGCTTGCCCCCGATGGCAGTGTGTCAGTCACTTTTTGTTAACTGACCCACCGCTATCGGGGGCGAGCCCCCTCCCACATTTTCAGCCCTGTGGTGTATTCAAGACCCTACAGGTCGCCGTAGCCCAGGGAGCGCAGCGCGCGCTCGTCATCGGACCAACCACCCTTAACCTTCACCCACAGGTTGAGCATGATCTTGGAATCAAACAGCAATTCCATGTCCTTGCGCGCTTCGGTGCCGATGCGCTTGATGCGCTCGCCCTTGTCGCCAATGATGATTTTCTTCTGGCCGTCACGCTCGACGAGGATCAGCGCATGAATATGCAGGGTTTTGCCCTGCTGCTTGAACTCTTCGATTTCGACGGTGATCTGGTACGGCAGCTCGGCGCCCATCTGGCGCATGATTTTCTCGCGCACCAGTTCAGCGGCGAGGAAACGGCTGCTGCGGTCGGTGATCTGATCTTCCGGGAAGAAGTGCTCGTTCTCGGGCAGGTAACCCGCGATCACGCGCTCCAGGGCCTCAAGGTTGTGACCGTGCTGGGCCGAGATCGGCATGATCTGGGCGTTCGGCAGTTGCTCTTGCAGCCAGGTCAGGTGCGGCATCAGCTCGGCTTTGTCTTCGATGCGGTCGGTCTTGTTCAGCGCGACGATCAACGGGCCGGTGACGTACTGCACGCGCTCAAGAACCATCTGGTCTTCGTCGGTCCACTTGGTGCGGTCAACCACGAAGATCACCACGTCGACGTCTTTCAACGCCGCCGAAGCGGTCTTGTTCATGTAGCGGTTCAGGGCTTTCTCGCCGCCTTTGTGCATGCCCGGGGTATCAACATAGACCGCTTGCACGTTGCCTTCGGTCTTGATGCCCAGCATGTTGTGACGGGTGGTCTGCGGCTTGCGCGAAGTGATCGCAAGCTTCTGGCCCAGGATGTGGTTCAGCAGCGTGGACTTGCCCACGTTCGGACGGCCGACGATGGCAACATAGCCACAGCGTGTTGCGGTTGAATCAGTCATGGCCATTCTCCACGCCCAGGGCAATCAGTGCTGCAGCGGCCGCTACCTGTTCGGCAATACGACGGCTCACACCCTGACCTCGGCTTTTTTCATTCAATAAGGTGATTTCACATTCCACGAAGAATACGCGGCAATGCGGCTCACCCTGGATATCCACCACTTCGTAGCGTGGCAGTTCACAACCGCGCGACTGCAGGAATTCCTGCAAGCGGGTCTTGGGATCTTTGTTGGTGTCGACCAGCGTCAGGCTCTCGATCTCCGAAGCCAGCCAGGCCACCACGCGCTCCTTGGCCGTCTCCATGCCTGCATCCAGGTAGATCGCACCGATCAACGCTTCGAGGGCATCAGCCAGGATCGACTCGCGACGAAAGCCACCGCTTTTCAGTTCACCGGAACCCAGGCGCAAGTATTCGCCCAGGCCGAAACCGCGGGCCAGCACGGCCAGGGTCTCGCCTTTCACCAGCCGCGCACGCAGGCGTGACAGCTGGCCTTCGCGCGCTTGCGGGAAACGCTCGAACAGCGCCTCACCGGCGGCGAAGTTGAGGATGGCATCACCGAGAAATTCCAGGCGCTCGTTATTACGCCCTGCAAAACTGCGGTGTGTGAGGGCAAGGACCATCAATTCCTGGTCCTTGAAGGTGTAGCCGAGCTGACGCTCGAGACGACTTAGAGAAACGGTCACGGTTTATCCATATCTAGTTGGTGGCACCGGCGGCCATCGACGATTGACGCAGTGTTCAAATTCAAATCCTGGTTGGTGCCGCATGAAGCCGGACGACGCATTGTCCGAACCCCAGAAAAGCATTCGGCGCTGTGTTCACAGCGCCGCCTGTATTACTTGATCAGCCCGACCCGCGAGAAGTTCGGCAGGTGGCTGAGTTTGGGTTCCGGCCAACTCATCCAGACCGCAAAGGCCTTGCCGACAATGTTCTCGTCGGGAACCATGCCCAGCAGGTCCTTGGGAATATTGGGGTCATCCCAGTAACGGCTGTCGTTGGAGTTGTCGCGGTTGTCGCCCATCATGAAGTAGTGCCCGGCAGGCACTTTCCATTCGCCATCAGGCATCGCACGGTAGCGGCTCATTTCCTTACGGATTTCGTGCTCTACCGCGCCGAGTTTTTCCTGGTACAGCTCGGCGCTGCCCAAGGTGTTCGGTTCGGCGCCGATCAGTTTCTCGGCCACCGACTCACCATTGATGAACAGACGCTTGTCGCTGGTGTAGCGGATCACGTCGCCCGGCAGCCCGACGACACGCTTGATGTAGTTGACGTTCGGGTCGCTTGGGTAGCGAAACACCATCACATCGCCGCGCTGCGGGTCACCGACCGGGATGACTTTCTTGTCGAGCACCGGCAGGCGGATCCCGTAGGAAAACTTGTTCACCAGGATGAAGTCACCCACGTCCAGGGTCGGTTTCATCGACCCCGAAGGGATTTGAAACGGCTCCACCAGGAACGAACGCAGCACCAGCACGATGAACAACACCGGGAAGAACGACTTGCCGTATTCAACCAGCAGAGGCTCTTTGTTCAGCTTCTCGACCACCACCGCATCGGGCTGGCTGACGCTGCCCTGATAGGAAGCGATAGCCGCCCGCCGACGCGGGGCGAAGAACACCAGATCGAGCAACGCCAGGAGACCGCAAACGGCAACGGCGATGACCAGCAACAGCGGGAAATTTAGTGACATAGGACCTAACTATCCAACCTGAGCACCGCAAGGAAGGCTTCTTGTGGAATTTCCACGTTGCCCACTTGCTTCATGCGTTTTTTACCGGCCTTTTGCTTCTCAAGCAGCTTGCGCTTACGGCTTACGTCACCGCCGTAGCATTTGGCCAGTACGTTCTTTCTGAGAGCCTTGACGGAGGTCCGTGCAATGATCTGCCCGCCAATGGCGGCCTGGATCGCGACGTCGAACATCTGGCGCGGAATCAGTTCTTTCATCTTTTCGGTCAACTGCCGACCTTTGTAGTGCGCGTTGTCCTTGTGCACGATCAGTGCCAGTGCATCTACCTTGTCGCCGTTGATCAGCACATCCAGTTTCACCAGATTAGCCGATTGGTAACGATCGAAATGGTAATCCAGCGAAGCATAGCCGCGACTGGTGGATTTGAGACGGTCGAAGAAGTCCAGGACCACTTCGTTCATCGGCAAATCGTAGGTCACTTGCACCTGGGTACCGAGGAACAACATGTCGTGTTGTACGCCACGTTTTTCGATACACAGGGTAATGACGTTGCCCAGGTGTTCCTGCGGCACAAGAATATTGGCCCGCACGATCGGCTCGCGCATGTCCTCGATGGAGGACAGATCCGGAAGCTTGGACGGGTTGTCGACGTAAATCGTTTCACCGGTTTTCAGCGCCAGCTCAAAAATAACCGTTGGCGCGGTGGTGATCAGGTCCAGGTCGTATTCGCGCTCAAGGCGCTCCTGGATGATCTCCATGTGCAGCATGCCCAGGAACCCGCAGCGGAAGCCAAAGCCCAGCGCGTCGGAGCTTTCCGGGGTGTACTGCAACGACGAGTCGTTGAGCGTCAGCTTCTGCAGGGCTTCGCGGAAGTCTTCGAAGTCGTCGGAGCTGACCGGGAACAGGCCGGCGTAAACCTGCGGCTGGATGCGTTTGAAACCCGGCAACACGTCTACATCAGGGGTGGAGCTCAAGGTCAGGGTGTCACCGACCGGTGCACCGTGAATGTCTTTGATGCCGGCGATGATGAAGCCCACTTCACCGGCTTTCAGGTCGGTGGTGGCGGTGTGTTTCGGGTTGAACACGCCGACGCTGTCTACCAGGTGGATCTTGCCGGTGGACTTGACCAGGATCTTGTCGCCCTTCTTCACACGGCCGTGGCGTACACGTACCAGGGAAACAACGCCCAGGTAGTTGTCGAACCAGGAGTCGATGATCAACGCTTGCAGCGGATCTTCGTAGTTGCCGGTAGGTGCGGGGATGGTCTTGACCAGGCGCTCGAGCACTTCGTCGACGCCCAGGCCGGTCTTGGCGCTGCACTCGACGGCGTCGGTGGCGTCAATGCCGATGATCTTCTCGATCTCTTCTTTGACCCGGTCCGGATCGGCCTGAGGCAGGTCGATCTTGTTCAGCACCGGCATGACCTCAAGGCCTTGCTCGATGGCGGTGTAGCAGTTGGCCACGGACTGGGCTTCGACGCCCTGGCCCGCGTCCACTACCAGCAACGCACCTTCACAGGCCGCCAGGGAACGGCTGACTTCATAGGTGAAGTCAACGTGGCCCGGGGTGTCAATGAAGTTGAGCTGGTACTTGATACCGTCTTTGGCGGTGTAGTACAGGGTAACGCTGTGCGCCTTGATGGTGATCCCGCGCTCGCGCTCGAGGTCCATGGAGTCCAGTACCTGGGCCTCCATTTCACGCTCGGCAAGGCCGCCGCACATCTGGATGAATCGATCGGCCAGCGTCGACTTACCATGGTCAATGTGGGCGATGATGGAGAAATTGCGGATATGACTCAAATCACTCACGGATCAACACTCAAAAAGGCTGCAGGCAGATTGCCCGCTGAAAAATAGCCGGGAATTGTACCTGATGCTCAGGCCAGACGTCATCTTTGCTGACCAGAACAAAAATGCCCCGATCTCTCGAACGGGGCATTTTTTGTTCATAAGCGCAGTATCAACCCGCGCGGCGCAACAGCCAGAACCCGGCCAGGGCGCAAATCGCTGTCGGCACCAGCACCGCAAACAGCGGCGAGAAACCGAACACCAGGCTCGACGGACCGAGCAAGTCCTGCGCGATACGGAAGGTAAAGCCCACCAGTACGCCGGTGAACACCCGCTGACCGAGGGTCACGGAACGCAACGGGCCGAAGATGAACGAGATCGCCATCAATACCAGCGCGGCGGTGACCACCGGCTGCAGCACCTTGACCCAGAACGCCAGCCAGTAGCGGCCATTATTCAGGCCCTGATCCTTGAGGTAGTGGATATAGCTCCACAAACCGGTAATCGGCAGGCTCTCCGGGATCATCACCACCGTGTTGAGCAGTTCCGGCTTCAGGGCGATATCCCATTGCTCGCTCGGCACATTGATCACTTCGGTGCTGGCCTTGGTGCCCTGGCCGACATTGCGGAAGTACGTGGTGGTGACGTCACTCAGCGTCCATTTCTCGGCGTCGTATTGCGCGCGCCTGGCGAAACTGGAGGTCAGCATGTGCCGTTCCTTGTCGAACGTATAACGCGTCACGCCCACCAACAAGCCGCCCGGCTGCACGGCGTTGATGTGGATGAACTCATCCCCCTGACGGTGCCAGAGGCCGTGCTTGGCGCTTTGCGCATCCCCCGAGCCCTGGGCCAGGGCGCGATTGGCCTGAGCGGTGGCTTCGGCCGGCGGCGCCACGTACTCGCCGATCAGCACGCTGCACGCCATCAGCAGGAGCATGGGCTTCATTACCGCCCAGACAATACGCCCGATCGAGACACCGGCGGCGCGCATGATGGTCAGTTCGCTGCTGCTGGCCAGGCTGCCCAGCCCGATCAGGCAACCGATCAGCGCGGCCATCGGCATCATGTCGTAGAGCCGGCGCGGCGCAGTCAGCGCCACGTAACTCAACACATCCATGACGGTGTAGGTGTCGGTGACGTTGCCCACTTCGTCAATAAAGGCGAACAACGAGGCCAGGCCGAGAATAATGCCCAATACCGCCAGAATGGCGATCAGTACGCTGCTACCAATGTAGCGATCGAGCTTAGCCACGAGCCAACTCCTTCAGGCCACGACGGCTCTTCATTTTCAAACGGATAGGTTCCCAGTAGAGCAGCCCCAGGCCGATCAACAGGAAGATCCCGTGCACGCCCCACAGGCCGAGGGCCGGCGACAACTTGCCTTTTTCCATGGAACCACGGGCGGAAATCAGCAGGGTCAGGTAGGCCATGTACAACAAAATTGCCGGCAACAGCTTGAGGAAGCGACCCTGACGCGGGTTGACGCGCGACAGCGGCACGGCCATCAACGTCACGATAAATACCAGCAGCGGCAGCGACAGCCGCCATTGCAGCTCGGCGATGGAACGCAGTTCCTTATTGTTGAACAGCGACGATGTCGGCAGCGCATCGCGGTCAGTGACCTCTTCGCTGATGTCTGGCCTGGCAAGCATGACGCCATAAGTGTCGTACTTGATCGCCCGATAATCGGCGAGGCCAGGGCTGCCGTCGTAGCGGTAGCCATTTTCCAGGATCAGGTAACGGCTGCCATCAGGTCGTACTTCCTGGCGCCCGCTGTTGGCCACCAGAATCGAAATGCCACGGTCTTTCTGGTTCTGCCCGAGATTTTTCTGCGAAATAAACACGCCGCCCAGGTTGGCACGGTCATCCGTCATGGTCTCGGTGTAGGTCACCCGCGTGCCATCGTTCAGCGCTTGAAAGCGCCCAGGCTCAAGGGTGTCGAACTCAGTCATCGCATCTTGCTTGTTCAGCAGCAGCTGGAACTGCATGGCGCCCTGAGGCGCCAGGCTCATGCTCAGCCATGCCACCACCAGGGCAACGCCGGTGGCCGGCACCATGGTCATGGCCAGCAGACGCTGCTGGCTCATGCCGGTGGCCGACAGCACAGTCATTTCACTCTCAAGGTACAGCCGGCCATAGGCCAGCAAAATGCCGAGAAACAGGCCAAGTGGCAGGATCAGTTGCAAAAAGCCCGGCAGGCGAAAGCCCATGATCAGGAACAGCGAGCCCGGATCCAGAGCGCCCGAAGCGGCCTGGGCCAGGAATTTGACGAAACGACCACTCATGGTGATGACCAGCAATACCGCACTCACGGCACTCAGGGTCAACAGGACTTCGCGGGACAGATAACGGAAGACGATCAAACCAGACACTCCAGGGTTGTCAGGCTAAGGCGGCCAAACAAGCAAGCATACCGAGTCGACCCGTTTGCACGGGCCGGCTAAAAAGATGGCGCATTATCCTGTGATTGACCGCGCCTGTCACGGTGCTTGCTCATACGCGTGCACAAAGCACGCGGCAAGGGTTGTCAGGCTCCGCCGGCGAGGTTCAAACTGCGGCCTTTGTCGCTGGCGGTTTACAGAGCTGCCACGCTTTAAAGCCTGGGTACAGACTCAGGCTCACAGACCTTTATAAGGGACCCGAAAATGGAATTGGTTGTAAAAAGCGTTAGCCCCGAAACGTTGAAAACCGCCACCCTCGTGGTCGCTGTCGGCGAAGGCCGCAAGCTCGGCGTCGCCGCCAAGCAACTGGATGAACTCAGCGGTGGCGCGATCAGCGCCGTGCTCAAGCGCGGCGACCTGGCCGGCAAAGTCGGCCAAAGCCTGCTGCTGCAGAGCCTGCCCAACCTTAAAGCCGACCGCGTATTGCTGGTGGGCGTTGGCAAGGACGCCGAACTGGGCGACCGTCCGTTCCGCAAGATCATCAGCGGCATTCTCAACACCCTCAAGGGCCTGGGCGGCAGCGATGCAGCCCTGGCTCTGGATGAAATCGTCGTGAAAGGCCGTGACAGCTACGGCAAGACCCGGCTGCTGGCCGAGAGCCTGGTGGATGGCAGCTACGTCTTCGACCAGTTCAAGAGCCAGAAAGCCGAACCGCGCGCCCTGAAAAAAATCACCCTGCTGACCATCAAGGCCGCCCAGGCTGAAGTCGAACGCGCCGTGACCCACGCCCAGGCCATCGCCGCCGGCATGTCGTTCACCCGCGACCTGGGTAACCTGCCGCCGAATATCTGCCACCCGACTTACCTGGGCGAACAAGCCAAGGCACTGGGCAAAGAATTCAAGAGCCTGAAGGTTGAGGTGCTGGACGAGAAAAAAATCAAGGACCTGGGCATGGGCTCCTTCTATGCCGTGGGCCAGGGCAGCGACCAGCCGCCACGCCTGATCGTGATGCAATACAACGGCGGCAAGAAGTCCGAGAAGCCTTACGCGCTGGTCGGCAAAGGCATCACCTTCGACACCGGCGGCATCAGCCTCAAGCCGGGCGCAGGCATGGATGAGATGAAGTACGACATGGGCGGCGCCGCCAGCGTGTTCGGCACCCTGCGTGCCGTCCTCGAGCTCAAGCTGCCGATCAACCTGGTGTGCATCCTGGCGTGTGCCGAGAACATGCCGAGCGGCGGCGCGACCCGTCCTGGCGATATCGTCACCACCCTGAGCGGCCAGACCGTCGAAATTCTCAACACCGACGCCGAAGGCCGTCTGGTGCTGTGCGATGCGCTGACCTACGCCGAACGCTTCAAGCCCCAGGCCGTGATCGACATCGCCACCCTGACCGGTGCCTGCGTGGTTGCCCTGGGCGCCCACACTTCGGGCCTGCTGGGCAACAACGACGAGTTGATCGAGCAACTGCTCAGCGCCGGCAAGGCTGCCGACGACCGCGCCTGGCAACTGCCGCTGTTCGATGAATATCAAGAGCAGCTGGACAGCCCGTTCGCCGACATCGCCAATATCGGCGGCCCGAAAGCCGGCACCATCACCGCGGCCTGCTTCCTGTCGCGCTTTGCCAAAAACCTCAACTGGGCTCACCTGGACATCGCCGGCACGGCGTGGACCAGCGGCGGCAAGGACAAGGGCGCCACTGGCCGTCCGGTGCCACTGCTGACCCAATACCTGCTGGACCGCGCCAAAGCCTGAAACTGAAGATTCCGGGGCGGCCCTCACGCCGCTCCGGTCTCAGGAACCGCAATGACCCAAGTCGACTTCTATATATTGCCCAGCGCCGATCCTTCCGCGCGCCTGGACTTTGCCTGCAAGCTCACCGAAAAAGCCTGGCGCATGGGCCACCGCATCTACCTGCATTGCAGCGATGGCGCCCAACGTGACGACCTCGATGCGCGCTTATGGCGCTTCAAGGGTGAAAGCTTCGTGCCGCACGGCCCTGCCGAGTCCGAACCCGAAGGCCTGGTTGTGCTGGGCCTGGGTGAGAGCTGCGGCGATCACAAAGACCTGTTGGTCAACCTGGACCTGAAAGTACCCGCCTTTGCCAAGGCATTTGCCCGTGTGGCAGAAGTGGTGGTGGAAGATCCGGCTATTCGTCAGGCCGCGCGGGAGAGTTTCCGTTTCTACCGCGAACAGGGCTATTCTCTGCAGGATCACCGGCTACAACGACTTTGAGTACATGATGGACACGCCAAACCCTATAAAAAAAGACGACCACCTGCTGGACGACCTCGAGTCGATCCGTCAGTTGCTCGGTGATGATGGCTTGCAACCGCCGCTGCTGACCGAAACGGTCGACGCCGAGGTACAGATTCCGCTGTTGTTCGACATGGTCAGCGGCAAGCCCGTTGCGCCTGAGCCTGTCGCTGCCGCTCCCGTGGCACAGCCCGTACCCGCCGCAGAAAAAGCGCCCGACGCCTTGCTGCTGCATCTGGACAATGAGTTGCGCGCCGCTGCGCAGTTGATCATGCAGGATGTGATCGACGACTTTGCTCCGCATATCGAAACCGAGATCAAACGCCGCCTGGATGCGCGCATGGAGCGGTTGCTCAGCCAATATCAGTCCTGAGCCACACCTGGCTCTACCGTGGGAGGGGGCTTGCCCCCGATAGCGCGGGTCAGCCAGCTTATCCGTTACTGACCCACTGCTATCGGGGCAAGCCCCCTCTGACATTTGCTTGGCGTACGCCTCAAGCCTGTCTTCGCCTCGCCCTGCGCCCTATCCCCCGTTATACTTGCCGGCTTTCCTGAATTAATGCCAACTAGGGTCCCGCCGCGCATGGATAAGACCTACCAGCCGCACGCTATTGAAACTTCCTGGTACGAGACCTGGGAGTCCGAGAATTATTTCGCTCCGCAAGGCGCGGGTGATTCCTACACCATCATGATTCCGCCACCGAACGTCACTGGCAGCCTGCACATGGGCCATGGCTTCAACAATGCGATCATGGATGCGTTGATCCGTTTCCGCCGCATGCAGGGCCGCAACACCCTGTGGCAACCGGGCACCGACCACGCCGGTATCGCCACCCAGATGCTGGTGGAACGCCAACTCGAAGCCACCGGCCAGAACCGTCATGACCTGGGTCGCGAGAAATTCCTGGAAAAAATCTGGGAATGGAAAGACCAGTCCGGCGGCAACATCAGCCGTCAGATCCGTCGCCTGGGGTCGTCCGTAGACTGGAGCCGTGAGCGCTTCACCATGGACGACGGCCTGTCGGAAGCCGTGAAAGAAGCCTTCGTGCGCCTGCACGAAGACGGCCTGATCTACCGCGGCAAGCGTCTGGTCAACTGGGACACCAAGCTGCACACGGCGATTTCCGACCTCGAAGTGGAAAACCACGACGAGAAAGGCTTCCTGTGGAACCTCAAGTACCCGCTGGCCGATGGCGCCAAGACCGCCGAAGGCAACGACTACCTGATCGTCGCCACCACTCGTCCGGAAACCATGCTGGGCGACGCCGCCGTCGCGGTTAACCCGAACGACGAGCGCTACCAGGCGCTGATCGGCAAGTTCGTCGAACTGCCGCTGGTGGGTCGTCGCATCCCGATCATCGCGGATGATTACTGCGACCCTGAATTCGGCACCGGCTGCGTGAAAATCACCCCGGCCCACGATTTCAACGACTACGAAGTCGGCAAGCGCCACAACCTGCCGCTGCTGAACATCTTCGATAAAAACGCCGCTGTCCTGCCGGCCTGCCAGGTATTCAACCTCGACGGCACGCTGAACGAGAGCATCGACGGCAAGATCCCGGCCGAATACGCCGGTCTCGACCGTTTTGAAGCGCGCAAGCAGATCGTGGCGGCCTTCGACGCTGCCGGTTTGCTGGTGAGCGTTGACGACCACGCACTGAAAGTCCCGAAAGGCGACCGCTCCGGCACCGTCATCGAGCCGTGGCTGACCGACCAGTGGTACGTGTCCACCAAGCCTTTGGCTGAACCTGCGATTGCCGCCGTGGAAGACGGCCGTATCCAGTTCGTGCCCAAGCAGTACGAAAACATGTACTTCTCGTGGATGCGTGACATCCAGGATTGGTGCATCAGCCGTCAGCTGTGGTGGGGCCACCGGATTCCGGCCTGGTACGACGAGTCGGGCAAGGTCTACGTTGGCCGCGACGAAGCCGAAGTACGCGCCAAGCACAACCTCGGCCCGGACGTGGCGCTGCAACAGGACAACGACGTACTGGACACCTGGTTCAGCTCGGGCCTGTGGACATTCTCCACACTCGGCTGGCCGCAACAGACCGAGTTCCTGAAAAAATTCCACTCCACCGACGTGCTGGTCACCGGCTTCGACATCATTTTCTTCTGGGTTGCCCGGATGATCATGCTCACCATGCATTTGGTGAAGAACGAAGACGGCACGCCGCAAGTGCCGTTCAAGACCGTGTACGTGCACGGCCTGGTGCGTGATGGCCAGGGCCAGAAGATGTCCAAGTCCAAGGGTAACGTCCTGGACCCGCTGGACATCATCGATGGCATCGACCTGGAAACCCTGGTGCAGAAACGCACCTCGGGCCTGATGCAGCCGAAACTGGCGAAGAAGATCGAGAAGCAGACCCGCGACGAGTTCGCCGACGGCATTGCCAGCTATGGCACTGACGCCCTGCGCTTCACCTTCTGCTCGCTGGCGTCCACCGGTCGCGACATCAAGTTCGACATGGGCCGCGTCGAAGGCTATCGCAACTTCTGCAACAAGATCTGGAACGCCGCGCGCTACGTGCTGGATAAAGGCGAAGACTGCGGCCAGAACGGCGAAGCCTATGAGCTGAGCCTGGCTGATCGCTGGATCATCTCGCAGTTGCAGCGCACTGAAGCCGAAGTGACCCGCCAACTCGACCAGTTCCGTTTCGACCTGGCCGCACAAGCCTTGTACGAGTTCATCTGGAACCAGTATTGCGACTGGTACCTGGAACTGTCCAAGCCTGTGCTGTGGGACGAAAACGCGCCGATCGAACGTCAGCGTGGCACCCGTCGCACCCTGGTGCGCGTGCTTGAAGTGGCCCTGCGCCTGGCGCACCCGTTCATGCCGTTCATCACCGAAGAAATCTGGCAGCGCCTCGCGCCGCTGGCCGGTATCGAAGGCAAGACCATCATGTTGCAGCCTTGGCCGGTGGCCAACGAAGCGCGCATTGATGAGGCGGCCGAAAACGATATCGAATGGCTCAAGACCTTGATGCTCGGCACGCGCAACATCCGCGCCGAGATGAACATCGGGCCGGGCAAGCCATTGGCGGTGTTCGTGAAGAATGCCAGCGCCGAAGATCAGCGTCGCCTCACCGAGAACGACGCGCTGCTCAAGAAACTGGCAAAACTGGAGTCGATCACCGTATTGGCTGATGGCGCCGAAGCACCGCTGTCCGCGACTGCGTTGGTCGGCGACATGGAAGTGCTGGTACCGATGGCTGGCCTGATCGACAAGGGCGCGGAACTGGCCCGTCTCGACAAGGAAATTGGCCGCCTGCAAGGCGAAGTGCAGCGAGTGGGCGGCAAGCTGTCCAACGCGGCGTTCGTCGACAAGGCGCCAGCTGAAGTGATCGACAAAGAACGCGCCAAGCTGGCCGAGGCTGAACAGGCCTTGGGCAAGCTGGCGGAGCAACATGCGCGGATTTCCAGCCTGTAAGGTGAACCCCGTGTAAAAAAAGAGGCCTTCGGGCCTCTTTTTTTTGCCGGGAATTTTCCAATCCTTGCTGGCGATCCAGTCAATTTGGGGGGGGGGCTTGCCCCCGATGGCGGTGTATCAGTCTGAATATTTTTGACTCTCACACCGCAATCGGGGGCAAGCCCCCTCCCACATTTGCCCGAGAGGGTCTCAGGATGTGTGACAATGCCCACCACTTTGAGCCAACACCAGAATCAACATGACCGCCCCCAGCACACCTAAACCGTCGCGCAAGAAGCCTAAATCCGCCGCCCCGGCCAAACCCGTGGCACCGCGCAAAGAGGCAACCCTGCACCCGCGCAACCGCCACACAGGCCGTTACGACTTCCCGGCGCTGATCAAGACCACGCCGGAACTGGCGCAATTTGTGATCATCAACCCGTACGGCAAAGAGAGCATCGACTTTGCCAGCCCGGACGCAGTGCGGGTGTTCAACCGGGCGCTGTTGAAGGCGTTCTATGGCATCCAGCATTGGGACATTCCGGCGGACTACCTGTGCCCGCCGGTGCCGGGGCGCGCCGATTACGTGCACTTCCTGGCCGACCTGCTGGCCAGCGTCAACGACGGCAAGATCCCGCGCGGTTCAATCGTCAAGGTGCTGGACATCGGCATGGGCGCCAACTGCGTCTACCCGTTGATTGGGTATATGGAGTACCGCTGGAACTTCCTCGGCTCCGAAGTCGACCCTATTGCGGTGTCCGCCGCCAAGGCCATCGTACAGTCCAATGACCTGAGCAAAGTTATCCAACTGCGTCAGCAACCCAACCCCAAGCAGATCCTGCTGGGCCTGCTGGAGCCGGGCGAACGCTTTGACCTGACCATGTGCAACCCGCCATTCCACGCGTCCATGGAAGAGGCTACCAAAGGCAGCGAGCGTAAGTGGCGCGCCCTGGGCAAGGCCGACCCCAAGCGCAAGTTGCCGGTCCTGAACTTCGGTGGCCAGTCGGCGGAGCTGTGGTGTGAGGGCGGTGAAGCGCGCTTCGTCACGCAGCTTATCGCCGAAAGTGCGCACTTTGCCCACAAGGTGCTGTGGTTCAGCACCCTGGTGTCAAAAGCGTCGAACTTGCCCGCGATCCAGACAGCCCTCAAAAAAGCCGGCGTCCTTGAAAGCCAGGTGGTGGAAATGTCCCAGGGCCAGAAGCAAAGCCGCTTCGTGGCCTGGACCTTCCAGACCAAGAACGAGCAGCAGATCTGGCGTCAGCGCTGGGTGCGCGACTGAACCAGTGGCGAGGGCGCTTGCTCCCTCGCCCCGGCTGAACCGCCACTGCAGTCAAATCGCAGGCAACAAAAAACCGTGCCCGGATTGCTCCGGAGCACGGTTTTTTTTGCTGCGTCTTACTTGTTAACAGCGTCGGTCAGGCCTTTGGCCACAACCAGCTTGATAACTTTCTTGGCAGCGATTTCGATGGCAGCGCCAGTCGAAGGGTTACGGCCAGTACGGGCTGGACGCTCAGTCACTTTCAGTTTGCCAACGCCTGGCAGAGTGATTTCGCCGCCGTTTTCCAGCTGATCAGCAACAACTTGGCTCAGTTGGTCCAGCAGAGCGCGCACGGTAGTTTTCGGTGCGTCTACTGCTTCAGCCAGGTCAGCGATCAGTTGGTCTTTAGTAATAGCCATTGTGGTGTTCCTTCCCTATCAAATTCATATGGATTGCAGAGTGCAGTGTCAGCCGTCGAGCCTGACCGTCAAGGCCTGGCACCCCCGGCCATAACCACGGGATCGGGGTTATAGATGCTTGAAACGGGGATTGGTTCGACCTGACAGATGCTGAATGCACGCTTAACGCCGAGTCTTGGCGTAAGACGGGGCAAAACTAGCACAGAGACGGGGAAATATCCGCCTCAACATACCCATTTGGTCAGCTTTATCGCTCTAAACCGTGAAAAAAAGGCATATAGCCCGTGGGAGGTCGCCCAAAACAGCCTTCCAAGCGCGTCATGGCCAATGGGTGCGGTACACTGGCGACTTTTTGGGGAGGCTTACCGCTCCCCTTCAACCAGCCGAGAAGCCTATGCCGATCCGTCACTGCATCGTCCACCTGATCGACAAAAAACCCGACGGCACACCCGCAGTTCTGCATGCCCGCGATTCGGAGCTTGCCGAGTCGGCCGCCATCGAGAACATGCTTGCCGACCTCAACGAGAGCTACAACGCCAAACAAGGCAAGGCCTGGGGTTTCTTCCACGCCGAGTCCGGCGCGCACCCGTTCAGCGGCTGGTTGAAGGAATATTTCGACGGCAGTCAGGATTTCACCCGTTTCAGCCGCACGGCGGTCGAGCACCTGCAAAAGCTGATGGAGGAGTCCAACCTGTCCACCGGCGGCCACGTGTTGTTTGCCCACTACCAGCAAGGCATGACCGACTACCTGGCGATCGCCCTGCTGCACCACAGCGAAGGCGTGGCGGTGACCGATGAGCTGGACGTGACCCCCTCGCGCCACCTGGACCTGGGCCAACTGCACCTGGCGGCGCGAATCAACGTGTCCGAGTGGCAGAACAACAAGCAATCCAAGCAGTACATCTCGTTTATCAAGGGCAAAAACGGCAAGAAGGTCTCGGAATACTTCCGCGACTTTATCGGCTGCCAGGAAGGCGTCGACGGCCCGGGCGAAACCCGTACCCTGCTCAAGGCGTTCAGCGACTTTGTCGAGAGCGAAGACCTGCCCGACGAATCTGCCCGCGAAAAGACCAAAACCCTGGTGGACTACGCCAGCAGCCAGGCCAAACTCGGCGAGCCCATGGGCCTGGAAGAACTTTCGGGATTGATCGATGAAGATCGGCCGAAAGCGTTCTACGACCATATCCGCAACAAGGATTACGGCCTGTCGCCGGAAATCCCGGCAGACAAACGCACTCTCAACCAGTTCCGCCGCTTCACCGGTCGCGCCGAAGGCTTGTCCATCAGTTTTGAAGCGCACCTGTTGGGCGACAAGATCGAGTACGACGAAGCCGCCGGCACTTTGATCATCAAAGGCCTGCCGACCCAACTGACTGACCAGCTCAAGCGCCGTAACTGATGCTCGGCGGGGTCTTCAAGAAAGTCCTGTTGGTGTTGCTGGTCGTGGTGGTGATCCAGAACTGGGGCAAGATCGAGCGGCTGTTCAACCCCTCGCAGGTGGTTTCGGAGCAAGTGCGCACATCGGCGCGTGTGGTGCTGTATTCCACCGAGTGGTGTGGCTACTGCAAGCAGATCCGACGTTTTCTGGACCAGAAAGGCATTCCGTACCAGGCGCTGGACATTGAGAAGGATGCCCAGGCGCGCACAACCTATGAGGCATTGGGCGGTGGCGGGATTCCGTTTGTGGACGTGAACGGCACGCTGATTCGCGAGTTCAACCCTGAAGCGATCATGGCCGCGTTGAAATAGCTGATCTGCAAAACACTGCAGAACTAATGTGGGGACGGGCTTGCTCGCGAAAGCGGAGTGTCAGTTGTTACCTGTATTGACTGATCCACCGCCTTCGCGGGCAAGCCTGCTCCCACATTTTGCTCTGCGCAGCCTGAATTAGAAGTTGGCTTCCAGCGACACCATCGCCGTGCGCTCTTCCCCCACGTTGTAAAACGCCGTACTTGGCGCCAGGCCGTTAACCGGTACCGAGTTGAACGCCACAGTGCGCGCCGAGCTCAGGTATTCCTTGTCGAATACGTTGAGCATCGAAAACCGCAGGGTCGCCGACTTGATGACTTTCTTGTCCACCGGCAAGTAAATACCGGCGTTCAAGTCAAACACGGTGCGGCCTTCAATTTTTTCCTTGTTGGTCAAATCGCCATAAAAACTGCCGACGTATTTGCCTGCCGCGTTGGCGTAGAAACGCGAGTCGTCATAACCGAACACCAGGTTGAACATGTTTTCCGGCACGTTGGCCAATTGCTTGCCCGAGGTCGGCAACAGCACATTCTTGCTGAGCAAATCGTCTTGCTGCTCGGACTTTGTGTAGGTGTACGAGGCGTAGTAGTTGAAGTTATGCGGCAACAAACCGCTCCACTCCAGTTCCAGGCCTTTGTTATCCACGCTGCCGACGTTGAGCACCATGTAGTCGCCGGCAGAGTCGGTGGTCGACACCTGGCGATCCTTGAAGCTGATGTAGAACAGAGTCGCGCTCAACGCCATGTCATCTTCGGTGTAGCGCCAGCCCAGTTCCTGGTTCCAGCTCAACTCAGACTTGAGGCTGACCGAGTCGCCCTTGTTGTACAGCACGTAGTTGGGCGGCGTGCGCATGTTGCGGGTGACGTTGTAGAAGGTCTGGTTGCTTTCGTCGACCTGGTACTTGGCGCTGAAACTCGGCAGGAACTGGTGATAACGGGTGTTACGTTTTTCTGGCTTGTCGTACAGGCTGCCCAAGTTGTTACCGTCACGCTCGACGTATTGGTATGCCACGCCTCCGACAAAACTCAGGTCCGGCGTGGCCTGCCAGCTGTCCTGCACCCAGAGTTTCTGCGACGGGGTGACGGTGTAATAGTGGCGGCCCTGGACTGTCGCGCCGTTCTTGTCGACGACCTGCCCGCCGCTGTTGTAATCGCCCCACACATCATCGGGCGCGCCTTCGCGGTTGATGCCGATAAACGGCTGGGTCTGGCGCTGGCGTGCGCGTTCATACCAGTAGCCATAGTCCAGGCTGTGTTCTTCGTTGATGTCCCATTTCATTTTCGCGGTGACGCCAGGGCGCCAGGTTTCGGTCCACGATGGCCGGTAATAGTTGGCCGATTGCAGGTTGCTCAGGTTGTAGTTGCCGGCTTTATCAGACTTCGGCCCCAGGTTCGATGCGGTCTGGCCGCTGAAGCTGCCACCGTTGGCCCAGTAGTAATAGGGTGTGACCGTCAGCGCCAGGTTGTCCTGCAACTGCCAGCGCTGGGTGAGCGTGGCGTTGACGCTTTCGAACGGGTTGCGATTGAGCTTGTAGGACGACGACAGCAAGCCCGACTTGTACACCGGCGTTTGCGAGTAGTCCTTGCGGCGTCCGTCAGTCTCGAACTGCGACTTGCTCAAGGTGTTGTAGTTGTAGTTTTCCTGGTTGTTGTACTTCACTGTCGCCAGGGTCGAGTTGCCATTGCCGTCTTCGAACAGGCTGCTCCACTCGACTTTGTCACTGCGCAGCGTGCCTTTGCCGCGCCACTTGTCACCCTCCAGGTGAGAGGCCGACACCCAGCTCTTGAGGCCGCCAAAATCGCCCGTGTTCACCCGCACGAACGTCTTGCGCAGGTCATTGGCACCGACGATCTGTTTGGCGAACAGCCCGGACTCTTTGGTCGGGCGAATAGTGATCATGCCGATGTTGCCGCCACTGGAGCCGATATGCGGGCCATCCGCCTCGGAGGAGCCCTGGGTGGCAAATACTTCGGCGAGGTTTTCCGGGTCGCCGAGTTGGTTTGAATACACGCTGTAGTTGCCCGAGTCGTTGATCGGCACGCCGTCAACGGACACCCCGACCTGGTCCGAGCTCATGCCCCGCATGGTGAAGTTGGTGCCGCTGGTGCCGCTGGCGTCGTCGCTGGATACGTTGATGCCCGGCGTGTATTTAAGCTTGTCGATGGCGTTGGCGGTCGCGGACATTTCGTCCATGGCTTCCTTGGTTACCGTCGACCGCGCCTTGGCACTTTCTTCGCGAATCATGTGCCCATTGCCCAGGGTTTGTTTGCCGGCAACATTCACCGAACCGACATCCTGAGTGGTGTCTGCCAAAACCAGCGGCGCAAAGCTACCTAGGCCCGATGCTAAAAGCAGGGCAGAGAGTGTGTTGATCGTCACGAGTAGATCCCTTACGTGCATCTATCTGTTGTTATGGAGGGAGGTACTGGCTGTCAGAACCGGGTGAACGGCGACGCCAATCTTCCTGACCACCTGCTCAGGAATCCGGGGATCATCCTCGGCCCGTGTAACGGTTTGGTGACAAGTTTTGGCAATTGGGATGAAGGTTAAATGAACGATCTACAGGCACCGGGATACCTGGCCTACAGCGCCCTGTAAAAAACCGGCAAGAGGAATTTTTTGAAAAAATCGTCACGCTGAAAGTGACGATCGAAGCATTCGTGTCTAGCGCAATACAATCATGCGACCCAGCACAGCGTGTTGTTCAAAACCCAGAACGGCCTGCAAGGCACTCAAAACTGCCAACGGATCCTTGCTTGGGAAACTGCCACTGACGCGCCTGGCGCCCATCTCGTCGTTGAGCAGAAGGATCCGGCCCGGGTAGTAACGGCCAAGGTCCCTGACCACATCCGCCAACGGCACCTTGTAGTAGTTGAGCCAGCCATCGCGCCATGCCAGACGTGATTCGCTGTCGACCGTGTGCAGGGGATCGGCCACACCGTCGGCGTAGGCCACTTGCTGGCCTGCCGTAAGAATTTGCTGTTGGCCCTGGCGTGACGGTGTGACACCCACGCGGCCGGACAGCACCGTCACCTGAGCGCCGGCCGGTTGCAGGCGCACTTCAAACTGCGTGCCGAGCACTCGCGCTTCGCCACTGCCAGCCGCCACCACAAAGGGCTGGCCGGTGTGGGTCACGCTGAAAAACCCCGCCCCGCGGCGCAACTGAATGTGGCGCTCGCCGTGGCTGAAGTCGACGGCAATGGCGCTGTCGGCATCCAGAGTGACTTGGGATTGATCGGCCAGGGTCACGGTCTGCACCTGCCCCGGCGCCGTCACGTAATCAGCACCGAAGTCATCGACCCAGCGCGACGGCTGCCAGCCGGCGCCCATCGACACCATCACCAGCAGGCACGCGGCCGCGGCCAGGGCGCCGGACCAACGCACCGCACGCGAGCGCTTCGAGGGGTTCATCGCGTTGAGGTAGCCCTGCAAGGCCAAGGCCTCTTCGTCCGCCAGTTTGCGTGCCGGCACCTCGCTCAATTCCCACACCACCTGGGCCTGAGCATAGGCCTCGACATGCGCGGGGTCGGCACGCAACCAGCGGCTGAACGTGGCCTGGTCACCGCTGCTGGGCTGGTCATGCAACAAGCTCAACCATTCGAGTGCGGCCTGCTCCTGGGCGGGCGTGGGGGTGACGTTCACGGTGCTTTCCCTGGCGTGCGTGGGGACGAGGGTTCGCGAAGGCTGGCTTTGCAGGCTTCGAGGGCACGCATCATATGTTTTTCCACGGCACTTTGGGACAGCCCCATGGCCTGGGCAATTTGCGCATATTTGCGGCCGTGGATGCGGTTGAGCAGGAAAATCTGCCGAGTGCGCTCCGGCAGGCTGCGCAGGGCGGCTTCTACATGGCGCAGGTCATTGCCCGCTTCAAACGCCGCCTGGGGCTCGGAACCCTGGTTGTCTTGCTGCTCTGGCAACCAGCCCTCACTGCTGCGCACCCGGGCGCCTTCGCTGCGCAAGTGATCAATGGCGATGTTGCCGGCGCAGCGCAACAAGTAGGTGCTGAGTTCTTCGACCTGCACCAGCGGCCGGCGCCAGAAGCGCAGGAACAGGTCCTGCACCAGGTCGGCCGCCGTCGCCCGGCAGCCTACGCGTCGGCTGACCAGCGCTTCCATCTGCGAGCGCTGCGACAAAAACACCTGCAGGAAATGCGCACGCCCACCGGCCGCATCGGTGTGCTGGCTGTCCTGGGATTCCGGTGGAGGGCTGATCATCATGGGAAGCTCAGAGTAAGGCGAACGCCGCAACAGGGCTGGCCAGCAGGCCGACGCCCGCCAGAATCAAGGCCAGCCTTGGCCGATACGGCAACAGCAACACCAGCAACAGTGCGCTGAGCATCAAAACGGCGCACCACTCCACCAACCCCTGCGCCCAATTCGAGGCCGCCACGGCCGGCCACATCGACAGCGCCAGCAGCAGCCAACCGGCCACACGCAACGTGAGGCGTCGGGGTGGTGAGGGTTTGCTGTGCAGCAGTTCACCGTGATGGCGGTCGGTGGACAGGCACAGCGCGGTAAACCCGGCGTAGCACATCAACAGGGCGAGCAGCATTCAGTTCGCCTCCTGTTTGAGCGTCAGTCCACGTGCGCGTTCGGCCTTGAGCTGCGGCGCCGCGCGGCGCTGCATCTTCCAGGCCGCCCAGGTCAGGAACAGGCCGCTGGCCAGGCACGTCAGGTCGAAACCGGCCATGGCCCAATCACCGCTGGCCAGTGACACGCCCAAGTGCTGCGAGGTGGTCAATGCGTTGAGCAGTGGAATGGCCACAAACAGCAAGGCGCCAAGGCTCAGTTGCTCAACCCAGCCCTGGCGGCCTCGCCGCAGCACGGCATGCAACAGGCTCAGGCCCCAGGCAATAAAGAAGGTTTGCACCTCCCAGTCGGACCGCTCGGCGAAGCTCACCGGCAACAACCGGTTGGCCCAGAAAAACGCCGCGATGGCGATCATCAGCCCGGCCATACTGGCCATGTTCAGCACTTCAACCAGCCGCAGTTCAAACGGCATCGCAGCAGTTTTGGCGTGCTTGAGCTGGCGCTTGCCGAGCCAAATCACAAGGCCCGTGCCGATCATCGCCGTGCCCGCCAGCCCGCAGATAAAGTACAACCAACGCAGCACCGGGCCGGCGAAATGGCCCATGTGCAAGCCGTAGAAACTGCCGCCAATTGCCGCCGGCAACGACTGTTCACCGCTGACCCGCAACAACTCGCCGGTGGTGCCGTTGAACGACACGCTGCTGCCGAAATCGTGCACCACACGGTCGGCACCTGCGCGGACCACATTGACCGAGGCGTTCACATCGCCAGGGTTGTTGACCACCAAACGACCAACATGCCCACCCGCCCATTGCTGGCGCGCCTGCTCGTACATCGGCCCTAACGGCAGCAATACACCCGGCTGGCCGAGCGGCGGCGCGTTGTTGGTATTGGGGAACACTTCATTGAAAAACGCACGGCTGTCGTCGCCGTAGGAAGCCACGATCGGCGCGGGCATCACCATGCTCATGAAGATCACCAGACTGCTGTAGGTGATCATCAAGTGAAATGGCAGCACCAGCACGCCCACCGCGTTATGCCCGTCGAGCCAGGAGCGCTGGCCTTTGCGTGGGCGGAAGGTGAAGAAGTCCTTGAAGATTTTCTTGTGGGTGATGATGCCGGTGATCAGTGCGACAAACATCACCATCGCGGCGATGGTCGACAGCCAGCGCCCCCACGGGTAAGGCATCTGCAGCTGAAAGTGGAAGCGATAGAAGAACTCGCCGCCCATGCTTTCACGCGCCTGCACGGGCTGGCTGGTGACGGGATCGAGGACTTTCTGGATGAAGTTGCCGCGTTTGCCGGGGTCGACCTTGTCTTGCCACATCACCGACAGGCCGGGATCGCGGCTGTCCGGCAGGGTGATAAACCAGCGCGCGGCATTGGGCGCCTGTTGCTGCAGATAGGTTTGGGCGGCGGCGAGGCTACGCGCGTCATCCAACGGATAAGCCTGCACTTCGGGCTGCATCCAATGGGTAATTTCGTCCTTGAAATAGGACAAGGTCCCTGTCAGGAAAATCGCAAACAGCAGCCAGCCAAAGATCAGTCCAGCCCAGGTGTGCAACCAGGCCATCGCCTGGCGAAAGCCCTCTTTCATGTGCGCGTCATCCACAAACCGATGCCCGCCAGCGTGGCAAACACCGCACTCGGCAACATCACGCCAAACCAGGCTCGCCCTGCCGTGCGGCAGGCAAAACACCAGATTACCGCCAACAGGTAGAACACAAACGAACTCATCATCCCCGTGATCACCGCGTCGGCGCGGGACGCAGGCATCCACAACGCCAGGCAGACGGCTGCCAGGGACGCCATCAGGTAACCGCCGACCACGGCAGCCAGCACGCGCGAAGTTACGGCGAGGCGATAGACAACGGGAAGTGAGGGTTTGCTTTTCATGCGGGAGGCGCCAGGGTCATCAGCGCGCAATATTAATGATAAATATTCTCATAAGCAAAAGAGAACGGATGAATCACCGGTCCTGGCGGATTGCCGAACCTCGTCACGCGTCCTACAATGCGAACAATTCTTGTTCTCTAAAGCATGCCGATGCTCACGGAGTGATTGCGTTGCAGCCGTCCACCCTCGTTGAAGTTCTGTACAACGACCATCACCACTGGCTTACCGGCTGGTTGCGACGCAAACTCGGCTGCCCGGAAAGCGCGGCCGACCTGGCCCAGGACACTTTCATCCGTGTGCTTACCGCGCGGGACGCGCCAACGCTGATCGAACCCCGCGCGTTCCTCACCACCGTGGCCAAGCGCGTGCTGTTCAACTTCTATCGCCGTCAGGACCTGGAACGCGCCTACCTCGACGCACTGGCGCAGATGCCCGAACACGTAGCGCCGTCGGAAGAAGAACGCGCAATCATCCTGCAGACCTTGCTGGAGCTCGACCAACTGCTCGACGGCCTGCCCGTACAGGTCAAACGCGCCTTCCTGCTGGCCCAGCTCGACGGCCTGACCTACGCGCAAATCGGCGCCGAGCTGGGTATCTCCATCGCCACTGTCAAACGCCACCTGAATAAAGCCGCCATGCGCTGCTACTTCGCCCTATGAACTTCTCCACGCAAGTCGCCGAACAAGCCGTGCACTGGCTGATGGAAATGCAGCAAGGCGCACTCAACCCGCGCCAGCAAGCGGCCTGGCAGCAATGGCTGGACGCCCACAGCGAACATCAACGCGCGTGGGACCACATCCAGCGCGTCAACCAACGCCTGCGCGGCATGCCCTCACCCTTGGCGCACGCCGCCTTGAACGCGCCGAAATCCAGCAGCCGGCGCCAGGCCCTCAAACTGCTGCTGATCCTCGGCGCCGGTTCGGCCGCGGCCTGGAGCCTGCGCCAGCAACATATTCTGCCGCCGCTGAGCGCCGACTACCGCAGCCCCGTGGGCCAACGACGCAAGGTGCAGCTGGCCGATGGCAGCCAGTTGCAGCTCAACACCGGCAGCGCTGTGGATGTGCATTTTGACGGCAGTCAACGGTTGGTGCGCTTGCTCGAAGGCGAGATCTTGCTGACCGCACGCCCCGGCGATACGCCGCTGCACGTGCTGACCGGCCAAGGCCTGCTCAGCAGCCAGGCGGCGCGGCTGAACGTGCGTCAGTTCAACGACCACACGCAACTGGCAGTTTTCGATGGCCATGTCGAGGTAATGCCCAACCACTACAGCGGCCTGCCGCTGACCGTCGAGGCCTCGCGCCAAGTCAATTTCACCCGCAAAGGCTGGGACACCCCGCGCCCGACCGACACCAACAGCGGCGCCTGGGCCGACGGCATGCTGGTGGCCGCGCACATGCGCCTGGACGATTTCCTCGCCGAGTTGGGTCGCTATCGCCGAGGCCAGATCAATTGCGACCCGCAAGTGGCCAACCTGCTGCTGTCCGGCAGTTACCCGCTGGATGACAGCGAACGCATCCTCGACCTGTTGGAGGTCAGCCTGCCGGTGAAAGTACGGCGTTTTACCCGCTACTGGGTGACCGTCCAGGCACGCGCGTAAATTATTTTAAAAAATATGAGCCGTTTTCCACACCTCGCGTGACAGAGAAGGAAAGCCACCTTGATCCTACCTTCTCAGGACCGCCCTTCATGCCCCAGCAACCGACGCTTCTTGCCCGCACCTTGCGCCAATTCCTACTGGGCGCCAGCCTGAGTCTTACCGCACTGCCCTCTGTAATGGCCGCGGATGCCAAGCCTTACCACATCGCCCCAGCAACCCTGGAAGCCGCGCTGAACCAATTTGGTCGCGAGGCCGGCGTGCTGATTTCGTTCGGCTCCCAGGTCACAGCGGGTATGCAGAGTCGGGGTTTGTCGGGCAATTACAGCGCCGACGAAGGCTTGCAAAAACTCTTGGAAGGCACCGGCCTGCAAGCGCGCGCCGAGGGCGATAACGCCTACAGCCTGCAACCGGCCAGCGCCCCGGCCACTCTCCAATTGCAAACGTCAAACGTGGTCGGCGACTGGCTCGGCGATGCGGCGCAAACCAACGTGTTCGAACACCCTGGCGCGCGTGATGTGATCCGCCGCGACGAGTTCGAGCGCCAGGGTGCCACCCAGGCGCGTGACGTGCTAAACCGCATTCCCGGCGTCAACGCCCCGGAAAACAACGGCACCGGCAGCCACGACATGGCGCTGAACTTCGGCATCCGTGGGCTCAACCCGCGCCTCGCCTCGCGCTCCACCGTCTTGATGGATGGCATCCCGGTGCCCTTCGCGCCGTATGGCCAACCGCAGCTGTCCTTTGCCCCAATCAGCATGGGTAACATGGACGCCGTGGACGTGGTACGCGGCGGCGGCGCGGTACGTTACGGCCCGCAAAACGTCGGTGGCATCGTCAACTTCGTGACCCGCGCAATCCCGGACGCCCCCACCGTCAAAGGCGGCTTGCAGACCGAGACCAGCCCGTCCTCCAGCCATGATGGCTTCAAAACCACCGGCAACCTGCTGGCAGGCGGGACGGCTGACAATGGCCTGGGCGGCGCCATTTTGTATTCCGGCACCCGTGGCGGCGACTGGCGCGAAAACAGCAACACGCGCATTGACGACTTGATCCTCAAAGGCAAATACCAGTTGGACGACGCCAACAGCTTCAACGCCATGGCGCAGTACTACGAAGGCCAGGCCGATATGCCCGGTGGTTTGAACGTCAAGGACTACAAGGCCGACCCATACCAGTCCACCCGCCCCTACGACAAATTCTGGGGCCGCCGTACGATGTTCAACGCCGGTTACCGCTACCAGGAAGATCGCCGCGAATTCACCGCCAACACCTTCTTCACCACCACGTTGCGTAATGGCTATCTGGATCAAGGCAACATCCTTTCGCTGTCGCCGCGCGAATATTGGGTACGCGGCCTCGAAACCCGCTTCGCCCAAGGCTTCGACCTTGGCCCCACCAGCCACGAAGTGGGCATCGGCTACCGCTACATCAACGAAGCCGGGCACGAGTTGCGCTACCGCACGCCGATCAGCGCCAGCCAGCAACTGCCCGACACCAACAGCCGCAACGACCGCGACACGCGTGGCGCCACCGAGGCCAACGCGTTTTTCGTCGATGACCGCATCGATATCGGCAAGTGGACCATCACCCCAGGCATCCGCTACGAGATGATCGAGTCCCAGCAGACCAACAACCTGACCAACGTCAAGTACAAGGGCGACTACAACACCGCGCTGCCGGCGTTGAACGTGCTTTACCACCTGACCGAAGACTGGAACCTCTACGCCAACACCGAAGGCTCGTTCGGCAGCGTGCAGTACAGCCAGATGCCGAACCGCGTGACCAGCGGCGAAGTGAAACCGGAAAAAGCCCGCACCTGGGAACTCGGCACGCGTTATGACAACGGCACCCTGCGTGCGGAAATCGGCGCGTTCCTGATCAACTTCGACAACCAGTACGACAGCAACCAGACCAACGACTCGGTGATCGCCCGCGGCGAAACGCGCCATCAAGGCATCGAGTCGAGCCTCAACTACGCCCTCGACGGGCTAAGCCCGGCGCTGGCCGGTTTTGACGTGTATGCCACCTACGCCTACGTCGACGCGACCATCCGCGAAGACGGCCCGAACAAGGGTAATCGCGTGCCCTTCTCCTCCAAGCACAAAGGCACCGTGGGCGTCGGTTACACCGAAGGTCGCTGGAAACTCAACCTGGATAGCAGCTACCAGAGCAGCCAGTTCGCCGACAACGCCAACACCCAGGCGGAAAGTGCCGACGGCAGTACCGGACGCATCCCAGGCTACATGCTGTTCAGCAGCCGCGCGGCGTACGACTTCGGCCCACAGCTGTCGGATTTGAACGTGGCAGTCGGCGTGAAAAATATCCTCAACAAGCAGTACTACACCCGCTCGTTCGACGATAACAACAAAGGTAAATACGTCGGTGAGCCGCGCACGGTGTATGTGCAGACGTCCATCGCGTTCTGATTGCCTGAGTCATAAAAGCACCGGCCAAGGACTGGGATCTTACAAACGACGCAACCCGCTGTGGGAGCTGTCGAGCCCCGACGAGGCTGCGAAGGCGGCGGCACAGGCGCTATCCAGGTGCCTGACCCACCGCTTTCGCAGCCTCGCTGAAGCTCGACAGCTCCCACAGGGGATAGCTTTTTGTCAGTCAAACCTCGGTTCACAAAAGTATCTCGCACGTACAAATATTGCCCGCAATAGAGACCAACTGTGGGAGCTGTCGAGCCCTGGCGAGGCTGCGAAGGCGGCGGCACAGGTGCTATCCAAGGTGCCTGACCCACCGCTTTCGCAGCCTCGCTAAAGCTCGACAGCTCCCACAGGGGATCGGGTTTGTCAGTCAAACCCCGGCTCACAAAAGCATCGCGACAAGTACACATCTCGCCCGCAATCGAGATCAACTGTGGGAGCTGTCGAGCCCCGGCGAGGCTGCGAAGGCGGCGGTACAGGCGCTATCCAGGTGCCTGACCCACCGCTTTCGCAGCCTCGCTGAAGCTCGACAGCTCCCACAGGGGATAGCTTTTTGTCAGTCAAACCTCGGCTCACAAAAGCATCGCGACGCGTACACATCTCGCCCGCAATAGAGATCAACTGTGGGAGCTGTCGAGCCCCGGCGAGGCTGCGAAGGCGGCGGTACAGGCGCTATCCAGGTGCCTGACCCACCGCTTTCGCAGCCTCGCTAAAGCTCGACAGCTCCCACAGGGGATCGGGTTTGTCAGTCAAACCTCGGTTCACAACAGCATCGCGACAAGTACACCTCTCGCCCGCAATAGAGATCAACTGTGGGAGCTGTCGAGCCCCGGCGAGGCTGCGAAGGCGGCGGCACAGGCGCTATCCAAGTTGCCTGACCCACCGCTTTCGCAGCCTCGCTAAAGCTCGACAGCTCCCACAGGGGATCGGGTTTGTCAGTCAAACCTCGGCTCACAAAAGCATCGCGACAAGTACAAATCTCGCCCGCAATAGAGATCAACTGTGGGAGCTGTCGAGCCCCGGCGAGGCTGCGAAGGCGGGGGTACTGGCGCTATACAAGGTGCCTGACCCACCGATTGTCGCAGCCTCGCTAAAGCTCGACAGCTCCCACATGGGATCGGGGTTGTTGGTCAGGGTCAGCTACCCGCCAGGCAACCTGGGGTGCCGGCGACCAGGGCATCGATTGCGCAACGCGTCTTCGCCGGCATGTGTGCAGCCGTGGGCCAAATCACATGGATCGGCGCAGGCTGGTCGCGGTGGCTCGGGAGTACCGCTTGCAGTTGGCCGCGCAGCACATAGTGCGCAATCAACCAACTCGGCAACCAGGCCAGGCCCACGCCGGCGATAGCGGCATCGGCCACGGCCTGGAGGTCGTCCAGCACCAACGGCGATGTCATCCCCGAGCGATACAAATTGTTGCAACGGTAGGCAATGCCTCGGTGGCTGGCGAGGTCATCAATACACTCAATTGGCCCGACACGTTGCAAGTACGCCGGTGAGGCGGCCAACCCCACGGACTGCTCGCCCAAACGGCGTGCGCTCAGGCGGTCGGTGTCCGGCAGCGGGCCAATGCGCACGGCCACGTCGAAGCCTTCCTGTGCCAGGTCTATCAGCCGGTCAGAGAACGAGATCTCGATCTCTAATTGTGGATAACGGTCCATCAAGCCCCACAAAGCAGGCGCCGCGTAGTGGTGACCAAACGCCAGCGGCAGGCTCGCCCTTAACCGCCCACGCGGCTGTTGCCGGCCACTCTCCAGCACCGACTCGGCGGCTTCCAACTCGGCCAGTGCGCGCAAGCAATGCTCGTAGTACGCCTGCCCGTCTTCGGTCAGACGCTGGCGGCGGGTGGAACGCTGCAACAGGCAGGTGCCCAGGCGGGCTTCCAGTCGCGCCAAACCTTTACCCACCGCAGAGCGCGTGAGGTTGAGCCGTTCGGCGGCCTCGGTCAGGTTGCCGCTTTCGACGATCTGCAGAAAGAGTTCAACGCCATCAAAACGCGGAGTGGTCATGATTCTATTGTCGCCCTTGATTCCCTTATCAAAGGAAAACTTATCACGAATAAGGAAATCTGTTCCCGCGAGAATAGGGTTTCACTCAACCGTAAGGAACACCCCATGCCGCCCGCCGCCGCTGTATCGGCCGTCAGCGCTCCGCGCACCGCCAGAGATAGCCTTGCCCTCACCGCCGTCTGCCTCGTCGCCCTGATGTTCGGCCTGGAAATCTCCAGCGTGCCGGTTATCCTTCCCACCCTGGAACAGCAACTGGGCACAGGTTTTCAGGATGCCCAATGGATCATGAATGCTTACACCCTGGCCTGCACCAGCGTGTTGATGGCAGCCGGCACACTGGCTGATCGCTTTGGCCGGCGACGCATGCTGGTGCTGTGCTTATGGGTGTTTGGCCTGGCCTCGCTGGCATGTGGCCTGGCAAACAATGCTTCCACGCTGATCGCAGCGCGTTTTGTTCAGGGCGTGGGCGCGGGCGCGATGATGATCTGCCAGTTCGCGATTCTTTCGCACCAGTTCCGTGAACCCACGACGCGTGCGCGTGCCTTCGCGATTTGGGGCGTGATCGCGGGCGTGGGCCTTGGCTTCGGGCCGATGGTGGGGGCGTTGATTCTGGCAATCGCGGACTGGCGCTGGGTGTTCCTGGTACATGCGCCGCTGACATTGTTGACCTTGGTACTGCTGCGTATCAGCGTGCAAGAGTCGCGCGACCCGGCCGGCCATCGTCTGGATATTGCGGGCATGCTGACCCTGACACTGTCGGTGTTCGCCCTGGTCTACTTCATCACTCAGGGCAGCGAGCATGGTTTCGGCTCACCGGCCATGCTGGGCTGGGCGGGCTTGTCGCTGATGGCGCTGCTGCTGTTCATCGCTGTCGAGCGCCGCAGCGCTCACCCGATGTTCGATTTCTCGGTGTTTCGTATTCAGCGCTTCAACGGCGCCTTGATGGGTTCGATTGGCATGAACTTCAGCTTCTGGCCGTTCATGATCTACCTGCCGCTCTACTTCCAGGCGGGCCTGGGCTACGACACCATGACCACCGGCGGCGCCCTGCTCGCCTACACCTTGCCCACCTTGCTGGTGCCGCCGCTGGCTGAACGCCTGGCTCTGCGCTATGGCGCCGACCGCATCATCCCTTTGGGCCTGGGCATGATGAGTGCGGGTTTTATGGCCATGGCGGCGGCCAATGGCGCCGAACATCCGAGCGTCGTACTCGTGCTTTTCAGCTGCGTGACGGCTGGCGTGGGGCTGGCACTGACCAATTCACCGACCACCAACACCACCACCGGCTCCGTCTCGGCCGACCGCGCGGGCATGGCCTCGGGCATTGACCTGAGTGCGCGACTGATCACGCTGGCACTTACTATCGCGCTGATGGGCCTGGTGCTGTTGCTCGGCATCGGTCATCACCTCTCTGGCCTGTTGCCCAATACCACGGCCCTGGATTGGCCCGCGATCAGCCAGAACATCGCTGCAGGCAAGTTGGACACGCCGATGCTCGCACCCGCAGATGCCCAGGCGGCCCTGCGCCATGGCGCCGGTTGGGCGATGCTTTTTGCCGGCATAGGCGCTTGTGGGTTGGCGTTGTTGAGCAGGTATTTCTTTCGACGCGGCAGCTAAACAAAAACGGGCCTGCAGATGCAGGCCCGTTTGATTGGATTGAAAAAACACTCAGCTATCAGCCGTTAAGCGCAGCCTGTTCGTTTTCCAGAAATTCCTCTTCGAGTTCGGCCTCATCGGCCTTGGTATCAGGCAGAGCTTGCCCAGCGGCGCGTGGTTTGCCGCGTAACTTTCCGTACAGATGCTCCAGCGCATGCTCAAGCTTGGTGGCTGCGCCATCAATTGCCTGTTCCAGGGTGTCGGCCTTGTGCAATACCGACAGTGGTTGATGGCCCTTTGGCCGTGCTTCCAGGCGGCAACTCAAATCGTGGGGACCAGGCTTGTCGCCATTTTCGTCTTTCAGGTAGACCTCGACGCGGGTCAGGTCTTCTTCGTAACGTTCGAGCGTGCTCTCAATGGTAGTACGTACCCACTCCTCCAGTCGGATGCTGCTTTCAATATGGTTATCGCTATTGACTTGGATTTGCATAGTTCTTCCCTTATTTCAGCTAGCTCGCAGGAGGTCACAAACTGCAACACCGGGGTGGTGAAACCATGACCTCTTGTTTACACAATTGAGCACTCAGAAGAACAATTCAACCCCTTTGCAAAGATAAATTCCATATTACGAATTAAGCCTGACGACGAGCAAAAACGCTGTTAGGGTGGGGAGTTAGTTACATCTTCTTACGCTTAGCCAACCTTATAATTGCCCCTCTCCCAACGGGTGCAATCCGCGAAAAATCCCCGCTTCCTCCACCAGCCAGTCATGCACCGCGCGTACGCCCGGATGGCTCAGCGCGCCCGGCGCATACAGCAGCACGTAGCGTTTGTGGTTCGGCACCGCGAGGCCGAACGGTACGATCAAAGTGCCACGCTCCAGTTCGTCATTGAGCAAGGTTCGCCGTGCAATCGCCACGCCCATGCCGGCAATGGCGGCCTCGATGGTCAGGTGATTGCGGTTGAACGTGTGCCCACGCCGTACATCGGCGTGGTGGTAACCGATGGCATTCAAGTAAAACTCCCACTCAGCGTATTCATAACTCCCACGCCAGGCGGTGATGTCGTGCAACAGCGGAAAATGCACCAGGTCGGCCGGGCCATGCAGTGGCGGACGCCCACGCAGCAAGCTGGGTGCGCACACCGGGAAAATCTGCTCATCGAGCAAGGCTGTGGATAACAGCCCGGGATAGCTGCCGTCGTTCAAGTCGATGGCCAAGTCGAAATCGCCCTCATGCAGGGCGACGCTGCTGTCTTCCGCGACCATGCGCAGTTGAATATCCGGAAACCGTTGCTGCAGACGCGGCAAACGCGGGGTCAGCCACTTACCGAGAAACGACGGGATGGACCGCAAGCGCAAGGTGCCGCTGATCATTCCCGCGTCCAACCGCTGCAACTCGGCATCAATGCTGCCGTAGGCCTCGCCCACCGTCGCCGCCAGCCGCTGCCCCTCGGCGCTCAGCTCTACGCCGCGCGCGCGTCGGTGAAACAGACGAAACCCCAAACGCTCTTCCAACTGGCGGATCTGTTGGCTCACCGCCCCCGGTGTGATGTGCAGTTCTTCGGCGCATCGGGTGAACGACAAATGCCGCGCCGCACAGGAAAAAACGTGCAACCAGACATACGTCTGGCCATGAAGGGGCCGGGTCATAGGGTTTAGTCCTGCTAAAGGGTGTCTTAGGATAATTCGTTGGTCAGTGCCGTTCCAGAGGCTCAGTATCGCGCCAATTCCGCTCGTCCTACAAAACATGGCAGCGATTCCTACTCCATTGCTTGTAAGGCTTTAGCATGGCTATCAGCGTTTTCGATCTATTCAAGGTGGGCATCGGCCCCTCCAGCTCCCATACCGTCGGCCCGATGCGGGCGGCGGCGACCTTTGCCCAGGCCCTCACCGACCAACAATTGTTGAGCCAAACACGCCGTGTCGAGGTGCGCCTGTACGGTTCGCTGTCTGCCACCGGTGTCGGCCACGCCACCGACCGCGCCTGCGTGATGGGGCTGATGGGCGAATGGCCAGACAAAGTCGATCCCACCTCGATCAATGCACGTATCCAGCAATTGCGCGAAACCGGCCAACTGCTGCTCGCAGGTAAGCAGGCCATCGCCTTCAACTGGCACACCGACCTCCTGCTGCTGGAAGAAAGCCTGCCCTACCACCCCAACGCCATGTCCCTGCACGCCTATGGCGACAACGGCCTACTGAGCGAACAGACCTATTACTCGGTGGGCGGTGGTTTCATCATCGAAGCGGCCGAAGCCGCTTCCGGCATTGCGCCGACCAGCGATGTTGAATTGCCCTACGACTTTTCCAGCGCCGTCGAACTGCTGGCCTTGTGCAACAAGCACGGTCTGCGGGTTTCCGAACTGATGATGGCCAACGAACGCGCGTGGCGCAGCGATGAGGACATCCGCAGCGGCCTGCTGCACATCTGGTCAGTCATGCGCGAATGCGTGGAGCAAGGCCTGCGCGATGAGGGCATCTTGCCGGGTGGCCTGGACGTGCCACGCCGCGCGGCGAAATTGCACCGCAGCCTGTTGGAAATCGGCAAGCCGAATGTCATCACTTCAACATTGTCGGCGATGGAATGGGTCAACCTGTTTGCCCTCGCCGTCAACGAAGAAAACGCCGCTGGCGGGCGCATGGTCACTGCGCCAACCAATGGCGCGGCGGGGATCATCCCGGCGGTGCTGCATTACTACATGAAGTTCAACGCCGACGCGTCTGATGACGATGTAGTCAATTTCTTCCTGGCTGCCGCCGCCGTCGGCATCCTCTGCAAGAAAAACGCTTCGATCTCCGGCGCCGAAGTCGGCTGCCAGGGCGAAGTGGGTTCCGCCTGCGCGATGGCCGCTGCAGGTTTGGCCGATATCCTCGGCGCCACCCCGGAGCAGCTGGAAAACGCCGCCGAAATCGGCCTGGAACACAACCTCGGCCTGACCTGCGACCCGGTCGGCGGGCTGGTGCAAGTGCCGTGCATCGAGCGCAACGCCATCGCCGCGGTCAAGGCAATCAATGCCACGCAAATGGCCCTGCGCGGTGACGGCAAACACTTCATTTCCCTCGACCGGGTGATCCGCACCATGCGCGACACCGGCGCCGACATGCATGACAAATACAAAGAAACTTCACGGGGCGGCCTGGCGGTCAGCTGGGTGGAGTGCTGATCGGAGCACTGCAACCCGTCCTAAACGTGAGCCCGCGCAAAAATAATAACGAGGCAATATCGATGACCGATGTACGTACACCTGCTGCTGAAAATCCCGCTGTCGCAATAGAGACCACCGTTACCAAAGGCTGGACCAAACACGACACCACCTGGATGCTGGGTCTCTACGGCACCGCCATCGGCGCGGGCACCTTGTTTCTGCCGATCAATGCTGGCGTCGGCGGCTTCTGGCCGCTGATCGTGCTGGCGCTGCTGGCTTTCCCGATGACCTTCTTCGCTCACCGTGGGCTGACGCGCTTTGTGCTGTCAGGCAAATCCGGCGACATCACCGACGTAGTCGAGGAACACTTCGGCGTCGGCGCCGGCAAGCTGATCACCTTGCTGTACTTCTTCGCCATCTTCCCGATTTTGCTGGTGTACAGCGTGGCGCTGACCAACACCCTGAGCAGCTTCATGGAGCACCAGCTGCACATGGCCCCGCCGCCTCGGGCGATCCTCTCGCTGGTGCTGATCCTCGGCCTGATGGCCATTGTGCGCTGCGGCCAAGGCGTGATCGTCAAAGCCATGAGCGTGCTGGTGTACCCCTTCGTCGCTGCCCTGCTGTTGCTGGCCGTGAGCCTGATCCCCAACTGGAACGGCGCATTCTTCGCCTCCGCCAGCGAAGGCATGCCGCTGCCGATATTCTTCAAGACCCTATGGCTGGCGATCCCGGTGATGGTGTTTTCCTTCAACCATTCGCCGATCATTTCCGCCTTCGCTGTCGACCAGAAACGTGTGTACGGCGCCCAGGCCGAGCGCAAGAGCAGCGGCATCCTCGCCACTGCGCACGGCATGATGGTGCTGACCGTAATGTTTTTCTGCTTCAGTTGCGTGCTGGCCTTGTCGCCCGCTGACCTGGCGGCTGCCAAAGCGCAGAACATCTCGATCCTGTCGTACCTGGCAAACCATTTCCAGACGCCGGTGATCGCCTACGCCGCGCCGTTGATCGCGCTGGTGGCGATCACCAAATCATTCCTCGGCCATTACATCGGTGCCAGCGAAGGCTTCCAGGGCTTGATCGTCAAATCCCTGCGCGGGCGTAACCGTACGCTGTCGTCCAAAGGGCTGGAACGCTGCACCGCGCTGTTCATGGTGCTCACCTGCTGGGCCGTGGCCACGTTCAACCCGAGCATTTTGGGCATGATCGAAACCCTGGGCGGACCAATCATCGCGTGCCTGCTGTTCCTGATGCCGATGTATGCGATCCGCCGCGTGCCTGCTCTGCGCCAGTATTCGGGCCAAGTGTCGAATGTGTTTGTAGTGGTTATCGGGCTGATTGCGCTGTCTGCGATCGTTTTCTCTGTGTTGCCCTGAAACAAAGCACTGACTTCAAGAACCACACAAAACAAATGTGGGAGCGGGCTTGCTCGCGAATACGGTGTATCAGCCAATAGATACTTGGCGGGAGGACCGCATTCGCGAGCAAGCCCGCTCCCACATTGAGATTTCACTGGCTCTGGGCGCTATACGGCACGGCCCTTGCTGTACAGCTCTTGAGGAAAACGGACCTTGTGAAAACCTCAGCGACGGAGTGGCCGGTGGTCAGGCAACGCGAACTAATCCAGACACCGGTCGTCAATGACTGCATGTTCTTATCAGGCGGTAACGCACCATGGACAATCCTTTTCAGATCATCACCGACACCTTTACGCCCAAATACCGCGTCAACCTGAGCATCCAACGGCTGGATGGCAGCATCATGCTCACCCTCTCGAACGAAGATGGCGTGGTCGCCAAACGCATGATCAGCGCCGAACAGCGCAACGACCCGCAACGGCTCAAACGGCTGGTGCAAAGCATTCAGTTCGGCATCGCCATCGAGCAGGGCCACAGCGCCATGGAGATTCTGACGGTGATGACGGACGGCGACCACAAACTGCTGCAGCAACCGCCCGCTCGCGCCCTGCCCTTCAGCGTCGGGCTTTAAAGCTCGCCCTTCTCGGTTTCCAGGCTCGCCTCGCCTTTGCGACGCGGGCCTTCGACTTTCACCGAAGGAAATGCCGACGAGGCGTAGCGCACCACCAGGATCGAGAATGCCAACAGCAGAATCCCGCCGCACAGGTAGATGATGCCGATGTCCGGCGGGTTGTGGTGGGAAACGTTGGAGATCAGCAGGCGCGTGAGCGCGGTGATTGCCACGTAGATCAGGAAGCGCACCGGCATGTGGTTGGTCTTGAAATAAATCCCGACCATGGCACCCAATTCCAGGTAGATGAACAGCAGCAAAATGTCATCGATCTTGATGTTCCCGGTTTCCAGCATTCCCAGAAACTCCATCACCGCCGCCCACGCGGTCACCGCACCAATGGCGAACAGCGCCAGGTAGTGGAATGTCTCGACAAACAAATTACCCAGCGACTCAGCCAGCCCATGGACGTTCTGGCGCAGTTTTTCGGCCCAGTTGATTTTCACGATAATGCTTCCTTAGGTCGGCTCGACCGGATAATGCGATTTGGACGTGACGGTTGTTCTGCATGCAGAAAAAAGGCCAGACAGTAGAAGTTGAGATGGTGGCCGCGTGATATGAGACACAAGGTCGTCACAGGTAAGGCGCCAGCCTCGACTACGTGCGCCTCGCGGCAGTGCTCAATGCCTATTTCCCGACTACATTAAAAAACTGCTACCCAAACCCCGTGGTTTGGCTTACCCTTTTCGCTGTATATAAATACAGTAGTCGCAAAAGACAACTATCGTGAAGGCATGTGAGGTGGTGAATGGCCGTCGAAGTGGTATACCGCAGCAGCCGAGATCTGGAGCGTTTGTTCATGGATAAAGCCGAAGCTGACCGTCATGACAAAATGCTTGAACTCGCTGAGTTGCTGGCAGAAGTGTTGCAAAAAGCCGTGCCGTCCCTGAGCGAGCAGCAGGTGGAAGAAGCCGGGATCTACATGGCGAAGAATCGCGATGTATTTGCCAAGGCGTTCAAGAGCCAACCGGACGCATTGTCCGAGTTGCTGAACCCAACGGCGGAATAAAGCCCGAATTGAACAGGCCCTGAATCCTTGATTCAGGGCCTTTTTAATGCCCGATTATGGGTAGAGCAAGCGTTCGGCCAGATCATCTGCCACCCGGGCGGGCGAGCGTTTTTCGGCTTGGGCGTGGGCGAAGATTTCCGTCAGGCGCGTGCCGATGTTCGCCAAGTGCGCGGTGATGCTCGGCAGCTCGGCGCCGCTATGTTTAAGGGCGACGTAGATCAGGCCGCCGGAATTGATCACATAGTCCGGCGCGTAAAGGATGCCGCGCCCTTCCAACTGGTCGGCGATGTCCAGGGTGGTGAGTTGCGCGCTGGCCGAACCCGCCACGGCGGCGCAGCGTAACTGGCCGACACTGTGTCGATTGAACACGGCGCCGACGCCGCAAGGCGCAAGAATGTCGCAGGGCGTGCTCAGCAAGGCGTCATTGGCGATGGGGTGCGCGCCGAGCTGCTCCATGGCCAGTTGCACCTTGCCATTATCGATGTCGCTGACCAGCAGTTCGGCGCCGGCCGCATGCAGTTGCTCGGCCAGTGCATAACCCACATTGCCCAGGCCCTGGACGGCCACGCGCAAACCTTCAAGGTTGTCGCTGCCCAGCCGGGCCATGGCGGCAGCGCGGATGCCGGTGAACACGCCCATGGCCGCATGCGGCGCCGGATCGCCCGCGGCAGTGGTGCTGGTGACGAAGCGGGTGTGCTGGGCGATGCAATCCATGTCTGCCACCGAGGTGCCGCTGTCGATGGAGGTGATGAAGCGGCCGTCGAGCTTTTCGATGCAACGGCCAAACGCTTCGAACAGCGCTGCGCGGCTTTCCACGTGTACGGGGCGGATGATGACCGCCGTGCCGCCGCCCACCGGCAAACCGGCCAGGGCAGCCTTGTAGCTCATGCCTTGAGCCAGGCGCGCGGCATCGGCCACGGCACTTTCATCGTCGGGGTAAGAAAGGTAGCGACAACCGCCCAAAGCGGGGCCCAGGCGGCTGTTGTGAATGGCTATGACCGCCTTCAGCCCGGTCACCGGATCGACGCTCAGGTGCAGCGATTCAAGGCGGGTGCTGTGCATGAGAGCAAACATCGTCAAGCTCCCGAATCACTTCTGGTAGAGGCCCAAGTATAGGCTGACGGTAGGAAACTGCCGAAGTGCGCTGGAATAAGCCGAGCCAATTCACAGACCCCGCGACATAAGCAGGCCGGATATTTCTTAATCACTGGACGAAAATTCACAGCAAGGCTAAAACGGGGCATCCGCCGGAGAACGCAATGAATCCCCGCACAGCCTTTTTCGCCTGCCTGGACCGTTCACCCCCAGCGCTGTTTGAAGCCGCGCTGTGGATTGCTGCCGAACACGACCCGGCCGTACAGCCGCTGTTGATCCTGCAAGAGCTGACCCTGCTGCAACAACAGGTCAGCGTGGGCATGCCCCTGTTGCCGTCGGATGAACTCGGCCAGCCGCTGCTGCGGCGCCTGAATGACCTGGGCTTCGCTCAGGATGACTTCACCCCACTGCGCCCCGCCGCGGCCCTTCTCGACAAGGTGCTGCAACGTAAACGCGGGCAGCCGTTGGCGATGGGCCTGATTGCGCTGGAGATGGCCCGGCGCCTGGACATTCCGATGGTCGGTGTGAATTTTCCGGGGCATTTCCTGCTGCGCGTGCCTGGTGCCGATCACCTGCTGGACCCCTGCGGCGGGCGGCGTCTGTACCCCAATGATTGCCGTGAGTTGCTGCACCGCCAGTACGGCCCCAACCTCAAGTTACAGGCCGACCACTTGCTCTCCGCCGAGCCGCGCTCGATCCTGCAACGGTTGTCACGCAACCTGCGCCAACTGCACCTCTCCAACGACAACCCGCTGGCCGCCTTGATCGACGCCGAGCGCGTTCTGGAATTGGGCAACGCCAGCGCCGCCGATTATCTGGCTCGGGCCAGCCTGTACCAGCGCCTGGATTGCCCCAGCGCCGAGCGCTTCGACCTGGAGCACGCGTTGTTGCTCAGCGAAGACCCGATCCAGCGCCTGCGCCTGACCGAGCGGCTGGGGCACTTGCCGCCCAATTCAGTGGTGCATTGAACTGGTGATTGCGGCTTATATGGCTTGTCGTGGCGAGCGGGCTTGCCCCGCGTTGGGCTGCGCAGCAGCCCCAATCCCCAATCCCCAATCAATATAGTCACCGCATCTCTCCAGACAAACCGCGGTGGCAGGTTCTTGGGGCCGCTTCGCAGCCCAACGCGGGGCAAGCCCGCTCGCCACAACACGCCATCACAACATCTACCCAGCCAACACCATCAGTGCTTGGCCGGTGCTTTGAGAATATCGCTGTGGAACGGCCCCTTCGCCGCAACTGTTCCAGGCGAACGCACCTGAATGATCAACAGCGCTGCGATCACCGCCGGAATCGCGCAGAAGAAGAAAATCTGCTGCACCGGGATATGCATGGCCAACAGCATGCTGCCAAACAGCGGCCCCAGGATTGACCCAAATCGCCCCACGCCCAAAGCCCAGCCGGTGCCCGTGGCGCGCACATGTGCCGGGTAGAAATTGCTGGCGAAGGCATTGAGGGTCAGTTGCCCACCGATGATGCAGAAGCCGGCCGCAAACACACAGGCCACCAGATAACGCGGGTTATCGTGATTCAAGCCGAGCAGGATGGTGCACACCGCAGCGGCGGCCAACACGCCGGACAACAGCCGCACTTTGCTTTTCAAGCGATCGGCGAACCAGGCCATGCCGATGGCACCCAAGGTGCCGGCAAACAGGAACATCGAGGTCACCAGATTGGCTTCCTTCAATGGCAGGCCGCTTTCCAGCAACAACGACGGCAGCCAACTGATCATGAAATACAGCAGGATCAGGCTGACGAAAAAGGTTGCCCAGATCAGCACGGTCGGGCGCGCGTAACCCTTGCGAAACAGCTCCACCACCGTCAGTTTGCTGCCCTGCTCCTGAAGGTTTTCAGCTTCACTCGCCAGCGGCGGCTGCCAACCCGGCAGCATGCACGCGGTGACTGTACGCAAGCGCGCATACGGCGGTGCATCGCGTAACAGCCGCGGCAGGGATTCCGGCAACAGCCACATCAGGAAAGGAAACAGCAGCAACGGCGTCACGCCGCCCGCCAGGAACACCGCCTGCCAGCCGTAGCCTTCGATAAACCCGGCGGCGACAAAACCACCGGCTGCGCCGCCAAACGAAAAGCCACACGCGGCCAGCGTCACCATCAAGGTGCGCATCCGCGGGGGCGAATAGTCCGACATCAGCGCCATGGCACTCGGCATCGCGCCGCCCATGCCGATGCCGCAGATAAACCGCGCGGCCATCAACGTGGTCAGGGAATTGGCAAACACCATCAGCACCGTGAGAGTGGCGTAGATCAGCACGCAGCCGAGCAGGATGCGGCGCACGCCGAAGCGGTCGGCCAATGGCGTCACCAGCAGCGAGCCGAGCGTCAGGCCCAGCAGGTTGGCGCTGAACACCGGGCCGAACGCGGCTTTTTCCAGGCCCCAATCCTTGGCCAATGCCGGCACCACATAACCCAGTACCTGGGCATCGTAGCCATCGGTGACCAGCAGCAACGCCAGCAACACGAGGATCAACCACTGATAGCGCGACACCGGACGGGCGTCGAGTGCCGCACGAAAGCTGGCAATCTGATTGTGCATCGCAAGGTACCTATTATTTTTATAAGGGTGACGCTGATCAACTGGCGGCGCTGGCTTGCCTGCGATGACGGCCTGTCATGTGCGCCATCACTGGCTGACACTGCGCTATCGCAGGCAAGCCCGCTCCCCCATTGATTTAGGGTGTGTCCGGGGTATCGGGTTGGTTAGCCGGGTGCGCCTGCACAAATGCCGGATGCTGCGCCGCCAACGCCGCCACGCGCGCAATGCGTGGGTACGCCGCCAGCGGCACTTTGAAGCGCTCCGCCGCATACAACTGCGGAATCAAAAATGCATCCGCCATCCCCGGCTGCTCGCCAAAACAAAACCCTTTATCCCCAATCAACTGCTCCACCGCGCCCAGGCCCTGGCTGATCCAATGCCCGATCCACTCCAGCAATTGCGCTTCATCATGCCCCCACTTGCGCAATAGGTTCTGGGTACTGGAGTTGTGCAGCGGGTGAATATCGCAGCCGATGATAGACGCCACTGCGCGCTCATGGGCGCGCGTCGCCAGGTCTTTGGAAAGCAGCGGCGCCTGTGGATAACGCTCCTCCAGGTACTCGATGATTGCCGGCGACTGAATCAACAGTTCGCCTTCGTCCGTGCGCAACGCCGGCACGCGGCCCTGCGGGTTGATCGCCAGGTAGTCCGGCTGGCGATTGGCACCGCCCGGCGGCACCAGCAAATTGACCGGCACCGCGGTGACGTCCAGCCCCTTGAGCGCCAGGGCGATCCGCACGCGGTATGACGAGGTGGAGCGGTAGTAAGTGTAGAGTTCCATCGCCCTGCCCTCTTAACGCGCCGCGACGACGGTGCCACGGCACTCGCCGAACCCGATGGAGGCAAACCCTTCGCGGCTGCAACGCGCGCGCAGGATGATTTCGTCGCCGTCTTCGAGAAACTTACGGACCTCGCCCGAGGCCAGTTCAATCGGCTTTTTACCGCCTTCGGTAATCTCCAGCAGGCTGCCGAACTGCCCCGGCTGCGGCCCAGACAATGTGCCCGAACCAAACAGATCACCGGCCTGCAACTGGCAGCCGTTGACGCTGTGGTGCGCAACCATTTGCGCCACAGTCCAGTACATGTGCTGGGTGTTGCTCAGGGTCAGACGATGGGCCGGCAGGTTTTGCTCGCGCATCGCGGCGGTGGTCAGCAGCACTTCCAGTTCGATGTCGAAACCGCCTGCGGCCTGGTCACGCTTATCCAGCAGGTACGGCAGCGGTTGCGGATCGCCCTCGGGGCGTGCCGGTTGGGCTTTGCGGAACGGCTCCAAGGCTTCGGCCGTCACCACCCAGGGCGAAATGCTGGTGATGAAACTTTTCGACAGGAAAGGCCCCAGTGGCTGGTATTCCCAGGCCTGGATATCGCGCGCCGACCAGTCATTGAGCAGGCAGAAACCAGCGATGTGCTCAGCCGCATCGCCAATCGCGATCGCGTCGCCCATGGCATTGCCCTGGCCGATCCAGATGCCCAGTTCCAGTTCGTAATCCAGGCGCGCGCAAGGGCCAAACGTTGGCTCGGTTTGGCCGGCCGGCAGCGTCTGGCCTTTAGGCCGACGCACCTCGGTGCCCGACGGGCGAATGGTGGAGGCACGGCCGTGATAACCGATTGGCACGTATTTATAGTTGGGCAGCAGAGGGTTGTCGGGACGGAACAATTTGCCAACGTTCTGCGCGTGTTCGATGCCGACGTAAAAGTCGGTGTAATCATTGATTTTTGCCGGCAAGTGCATCTGGCAATCAGCGGCGAAGTGCAGCACCTGCGCCTCACGGGTTTGCAGTTTGCTGCCTTCGGCAAGCAGCTCCAGCAGGCGTTCGCGCAAGGCCAAACGCGGGCCACGGCCAAGCTCGAAGAACGCATTCAACTGGCCGCCGACAGTCGCCTCGACCGCGCGGCGGGCTTCGCCGTCAAACTCATCCAGGGCCGCGTGCAGGTCGAGAATGCAGTCGCCAATCGCCACGCCGCTGCGCGGTGCCGAGCCATTGATACTGAACACGCCCAGCGGCAGGTTCTGCAGGGGAAAGTCCTGGTGACCGTTGGCGGAGGCCACCCAACTGCGGGCTAGGGTTGGTTGAGTCATGGGTTATCTCCGGTTCGGGTTGAAGGTGGCAGGCAGTGAGGCCCAGCACGCGTCGTAAGCGGGTTGCAGTTGCGGGCATTCCAGGGCGAACTGTGTGGGGCGAAGCACCTGGCTGGTCTCGAACATGAAGGCCATGGTGTTATCAATCTTGTGCGGCGCCAGCTCGACATTGATCGCCTTGGTGCAGGTTTCACCGTCCGGGCCGTGCGCGCTCATGCAGCTGTGCAGCGAGGCGCCGCCGGGCAGGAAGCCTTCGGCCTTGGCGTCGTAGGCGCCCTGGATCAGGCCCATGTATTCGTTCATCAGGTTGCGGTGGAACCACGGCGGCCGGAAGGTGTTCTCGGCCACCATCCAGCGCGGCGGGAAGATGACGAAGTCGAGGTTGGCCAGGCCGTGCACGCTGGTGGGCGAGGTCAATACGGTAAAAATCGACGGGTCCGGATGATCGAAGCTCACGGTACCAATGGTGTTGAAACGGCGCAGGTCGTATTTGTACGGCACGTTATTGCCGTGCCAGGCGACCACGTTGAGCGGTGAGTGATCGAGTTCGCAGCCCCACAGCTCGCCGAGAAATTTCTGCACCAGCGCTGTCGGCTTTTTGAGGTCTTCGTAGTGGGCAACTGGTGTGAGGAAGTCACGCGGGTTGGCCAGGCCGTTGCTGCCAATCGGGCCAAGGTCGGGCAGGCGCAGCGGCGCGCCATGGTTTTCCGCGATGTAGCCGCGTGCATGCGCGTCCAGCAGTTCGACGCGAAATTTCAGGCCCCGCGGCAGTACGACAATTTCCAACGGCTCCACGTCCAGCATGCCCAATTCGGTGGCGATGCGCAGGCGACCCTGCTCGGGGACGATCAACAGTTCGCCGTCGGCGTTGAAGAACACGCGCTCCATCGAGCGATTGGCGCGGTAGGTGTAGATGCTGATGCCAGACGGCTGCTGCGACCCGGCGTTGGCGACCATGCCCACCAGGCCGTCGATGAAATCGGTGGGCTCACTCGGAATATCCAGAGGGTTCCAGCGCAAGCGGTTGGGCGTCACTGCGCCCAACCGCCCACCGGCCAACTGCCGCTCAAGCTTGACGAACGCCGGGTGATTGGCCGACGGCTGAATGCGGTACAGCCAGGTGCGGCGGGCTTCGCTGCGCGCCATGGTAAAGGCTGTGCCGGAGAACAGTTCGGTGTACAGGCCGTACGGGGCTTTTTGCGGGGAGTTCTGGCCAATGGGCAGCGCGCCAGGCAGGGCTTCGCTGGCGAATTGATTGCCAAAGCCCGATTGGTATTCGAGGTTCATGGAGCATCCTCTGAGCGGAAGTTGTTTTTATCGTAATCCAGTTACGCATAACGTAATTTGATCACTGTCGACCGTCAAGCTATAAAGACGCCCATTCCCCCTCTCGGATTCTCGCTCCTCCATGGAAAAGCCCCGCGACACCGGTAAACAGAAAGTCCGCTCGGCCGAAGTGGGCACTGATATTCTCAAGGCTCTCGCCGAACTGTCGCCGGCCACGTCGCTGTCGCGCCTGGCCGAGCATGTGCAGATGCCGGCGAGCAAGGTTCACCGTTATTTACAGGCGCTGATCGCCTCGGGTTTTGCTGAACAGAACACCGCCACCAACCATTACGGCCTGGGTCGCGAGGCGTTGCGTGTGGGGCTGGCCGCGCTGGGCAGCATGGATGTGCTGAAAGTCGGCGCCCTGCCCCTGGCGGAACTGCGCGATGAATTGAATGAAACCTGCTTTCTGGCGGTGTGGGGCAACCAGGGCGCGACCGTGGTGCACATCGAGCCGGCGGTGCGCGCGATCACGGTGGTGACGCAGCTGGGTTCGGTGTTGCCGCTGCTCAGCTCGTCCACCGGGCTGGTGTTCAGCGCTTACCTGCCATCGCGGGAAACCGTGGAATTGCGCGAACGCGAGATCCAGGCGGGTATCGCCCATGCGTTGGCGGACGATCAGGCTTACGCCACCGCGTGCGAGCAGATCCGCAGCCGTGGCCTGCACTTTGTGCACGGTTTGCTGATGCCCGGCGTCGACGCGTTGTCGGCACCGGTGTTCAACGCGGTCGGCCAGGTAGCGGCGGTGATGACCGTGGTCGGCCCGACCTCACTGTTCCACGCCGATGAAGATGGCCCGGCGGCGCAGCGCTTGCTGGCGGCGACCCGGGCCGTGAGTTGGCGGATGGGCTATCAGCCCTGAATCAATCGTCCCAGCGAGACAGGGCCACGGCCACGCGGTTCTCCAGCGCCTTGACCTGCGCGCCGGCCACCACGTAGTTATTGCTCAGCATCGAGAACACCAACGTGCGCCCATGGGCGTCGTTGAGGTAGCCGCTTAATGACGAGACGCCGCCCATGGAGCCGGTTTTGGCATGCAGGTTGTTTTCAGCAGGCGTGCCGCGCAGGCGATAGCTCAGGCTGCCGCCGGTCATGCGGTCAGTGTTGCCGGCAATCGGCAGCGCGTTGTACCAGGCGTTGAACCACGGCTGTTTGCGCGCGGCCAGCAGCAGGTCGGTGAGGGTTTGCGACGACACCAGGTTCTGCCGTGACAGCCCGGAGCCGTCGACCTGGCGCAGTGCCGTGGTGTCCAGGCCCTGGCGCTTGAGGAAACCGGCGACGGCCACCACACCCGCCGCCGCCGTGCCGCTATTGGCGGTCTGACGGCCCATGGCCTTGAGCAAGGCTTCGGACATGTTGTTGTTCGAGAGTTTGAGCAGCGGCGTGATCAATTCCTGTAACGGCGCCGATTGATGCTCGGCCAGCACGGTCGCCGCAACCGGGCTTGCACCGCCCACCACCCGCCGCCCGAGCACCGTGATGCCCTGCTGCGCCAATGCGTGTTCAAACAGGTTGGCCACCAGTTGCGTCGGCTCCCAGACACTGACCAGCTGCGGGCTCTGCCTGCCCGGCGCCACCGCGCCGCTGAGCTGCAGAAGATTGGTGCCATGGCGGCGGTTGATGCCATACGTATTGCCCGGCCCACTGACGGCGCGGTTGCTCAGTTGCAGGTAGTCGGTGGGCGGAAAGATCTCGACACTCACCGGTTGGCCGACACGCGCCGGCGCCTTGGCCGTGACCAGCACGCTGCCCGCATCAAAATCCGCATTGGGTGACACGGTCAGCGCCGAAATCTGTGCGCCATAGTAGGTGGTCTCATCATCGTGGGACCAATCGACACCGAGCCGCTCGGCGTCAAACCAGGTGTCGTCAAACACCAGATCGCCCTGGACCTGACGCACGCCCTGGCTGGCCAACTGCGCGGCCAGGGCCTGATAGTCGGCGAATTGGATCGTCGGGTCGCCGAGACCACGCAGGTACAGATTGCCAGTCAGGCGATCGCCCTGGCGTATGCCGTTGCTCAGCAGTTGCGTGGAGAACCGGTATTGCGGGCCCAGCACGTCCATCGCCGCCGCCGTGGTCAGCAGCTTGAGATTGGACGCGGGGACCAGACGCGTGCGCGGGTTGTGCTGATAAAGCGTGGCGCCACTGCGCGCGTCACGCACCGTCAGTGAAACCGTGGCGCCGTGCAGCGCCGGGTCGGCCAGCAGTTGGTTCAGGGTCGCCTGGGTGGAGGTCTGCGAAACGCTCGCGCAGCCGCCCAGCAAGAAGCTCAAGCCAACCAGCATCGCGCTGGTGTGTATCCATCTGCCCAAGTGCATCAGTAGCGTTTTCCCGCAAAGTTCTCAGTGGCGGCAACGCTACCAGCTCAATGCCGTTGTGGCGAGCGGGGCTGTCGTGGCCAGTGGGCTTGCTGCGGCCACCGGGTTTGTTGTGGCGAGCGGGCTTGCCCCGCGTAGGGCTGCGAAGCGGCCCCTGGCAAGGCCACCGCGTATTTCCTGGCACACCGCAGTGCTTGGTTTTGGGGCTGCTTCGCAGCCCTACGCGGGGCAAGCCCGCTCGCCACAGCAGCCCACAGCAGCCCGCCCGCGACTGAATGCCCGCCAGGCACGTTAAAACTGAAGCGTGCTGGACACCGACACCTGCCGCGCATCGCCGAGCGACACAAACACCCGGCTCGCGGCCGAGGTGTAGTACGTGCGGTCGAACAGGTTCTTCACATTGAGCTGGAACTTGACCTTCTGGCCTTCGATCTTGGTGTCGTAGGTGGCAAACGCGTCGGCAACGGTGTAGCCCGGCAGGTTGAAATCGTTGGCGGCATCGCCTGCGCGCTCGCCGACATAGCGGGCACCTGCGCCCAACCGCAGCTGATCGCCACCAAAAATAGTGCCGAAATCGTAGACCGCCGACAGCGAGCCCGTGTGCTTGGCCACGTTTTGCAGGCGGTTGCCCTCAAGCGTCGGGTCTTTGTCCTTGGTGTCGAGTGCATCGGTGTAGGCGTAGCTGCCGATCACGCTCCATTGGTCGGTCAACTGGCCGGTGGCATCCAGTTCCAGGCCACGGGAGCGCACCTGCCCGGCAATGCTGTAAACGGTGTTGGCCCCTGATCCCACCGAGACCAGCACGTTGCGTTTATCGATATTGAACAACGCCGCGCTGGCGGTAATACGCCCTGGGATGTCGAGCTTGGCCCCCAATTCCCACGACTTGGATTCCTCAGGCGTGAGGTCGCCGGTCAACGTGCTGCCGTCAGCCAAGGCGGCGATGGTGGAGTTGGGTTTGAACGACTCGGTGTAGCTGCCGTAGAACGACAACTCATCCGTGTAGCGGTACACCAGGCCGGCGCGCGGCACCCACGCCTGGCCATTGCCGTTGGTGTTGGCCGTGAACGGCACACCCTTGCCGGCGTACTGGTCGTACATCTGATAGCGCACACCGCCCACCAGGATCCACTGATCGGTCAGGTGAATGGCGTCCTGGAAAAATAGTGAGTCGCTGCGCAGCAGGTCCGTCTGAGCGCTGTCCTTGGCACTGACGGTGGTGCCTTGCACGTCCTTGCCGTAGACCGGATCGAGGTAGCTGAAGGCGCTGCGTTGCGCCTGGCGGATCAAGTCGGCGCGGTAGATCTTGCGGTACTCATCGTCCAGGCCGAACACCAGGTCATGCTGCATGCCACCGACGTTGACGCTGCCTTCCAGGCTCATCGTGGCGAAGCGATCGGTGGTCAGCGCCCCCCGTGTGCCGTCCATGCTGCGGGTCAGGGTGCCATTGGGATTGACCGAAACCGTGCGCACCTGGCTGGCATCATAGGTCTCGCGGTTCCAGCTGTAGCCGAAGTGCGCCTTCCAGTCGTCGTTCAAGTCGTGGTCGACTTCCAGGCGATACAGGTCGGAGCGGCCTTCCATGTTGTTGAACGGCTCATCCAGGCGACGGGTCGTGGGGATGTTCAGCGGGTGATTGGTCTTGGGGTCGATGGCGGTGCCCCGGTCGAACGGCGAGAGGAATTCGCGGTGCTCGTAGGCAAAGACCACTTTGGTGGTGTCGCCGTACCAGGCCAGGGACGGCGCCACCAGCGTCTCGCGGTGGGTGCCGAAATTGCGCCAGTAATCTTCGTCTTCATGGTCGACGATCAGTCGGTACGCCAGGCCGCTGTCGCCAATCGGGCCGGTGGTATCGAGGTTACCGCCACTGCCGTTCTTGCCGTCGCCGAAGGTCGAGCCACGGGCGGTCAGGGAGGTGGATTGGGTCAGTTCCGGCTTTTTGCTGACGATATTGACCACGCCGCCCGGGTCCTGAATACCGTACAACAATGAAGACGGCCCCTTGAGCACTTCAACGCGCTCAGCGGTGGAGTTCAGCGCACGCCCCTGCACCACGGGCATGCCGTCTTGCATGATCGAGCCATTACGGTTATCGCCAAACCCGCGCAGCATCACCGCGTCCTGGGTACTGGCCAAGGTGTTGGCCTGGGTGATGCCGCTGATATTGGCCAGAGCGTCGTCCAGGTTACGCGGGGTCTGGTCGCGCAGCACTTGGGCGGGCACCACGTTGACGGTTTGCGGGGTTTCCAGCAACAGGCCATGGGAGCGCATCACCGAACTGGTGGGTGGCGGCTGGTAACTGGTGCTGTCCTGGGCCTGGCCGGCGCCGCTGATGGTGGTGGCGCCGAGGTTGACCGCGCCGTCGGTGGGCACAGGTTCAAGGGCCAAGGTGCGGGCGTCGATCTGGCGGAAGGTAAAGCCTGAGTGGCCGAGCAGGCGTTGCAGGGCCTGGGTCGCGCTCATCTGCCCGCTGACGGCAGGGGCGCTGAGACCGTAGGGCGCTTCATCGGTATAGATCACGCTGATCCCGGTGACGCGGCTGAAATCACTCAGGGCCTGAGGCAGTGGCTTGGCTGCCAGCGCAAAATTGAACTGGGCGCTTTGCTGCTCCTGCGCCTGCGCGACGGCCAGGGGCAGCAACGCCAGCCCCGACACCGCCAGTACCGAGGCTCCCAACCACTGTTTTACCCAACCGCCCGCCGTCGATTTCATGCTCTGAGAACCCGTGTAGAAAACGCTGTTAATGCGAATAGATCGCAGTTTCAAGCACTACACGGATGGGCGGTGGATTTACCTCACGTTGTTTTGAAAATAATTTGATTTACTGCGCCTGAATGCGAAAACCCAACCGTGGGAAATGCACATGCACGGTGCCGCCGCGTTCGTCGGTACGCCGCAGGATCAATTCCTCACGCCCGGCGAACAGCAACTCGCCGGCCACCAGGTCGGTGCCGTAATCGGTGGCGCAAATGGTCACCTGCTGGCCAGGCTTGAAGCCGTTCAAGTCCTCGAACAGTTCATCCGGCAAGGCCGCAGGTGTCGCGTTACGCGCCACGTCCAAGGCCTGTTCGGCGCTCATCTCGCTGGCGGTGCCATGGCCAAAGCTCAGTACACGGTCCAGCCAGGCAGCGACGGCGGGATAGGCATCCACCAGCGGCGCCGTCACCGTGGAGCCCTTGAGGAACCACAACGGATGCGCCAGGGCAAAGTCTGCAATCGACGGCTCGCCGAACAGGAAATCCCCTGCCTGGTGCTGCAATTGCTGATCGATGCGGCTGATGATCGTCGGCCATTGGTGCTTGGCCCGATCCAATTGCACGCGGGTCGCAGTGCCGCCGCTGAACAGTTTGGCGCGGTCCGCCACCAGCACGTCAAGCATCTGCGGCGGCACCTTGGCGAACTTGACGGCCAGGGATTCGGGCTGGAACACCAGCGCAACGGCATGCGAGAACACCAACGAATCGGCCCACGCGGCGAAGCTTTGCGTGACCAGCTCCAGGCCTTGGGGAAACAGCGCCGGCGCGGACTTTTCCTGCTCCAGGCGGTGGGCGATCAAGGCAGTGTCGCAGTAGATATCGGCGCCAACTTGCAGCACCGGCGTCTTGCGATAACCGCCGGTGAGGGCCGTGAGGTCAGGCTTGGGCATCACCGGCGAGATAAACACCGAGCGCCAGGACAAGCCCTTGAAGCCCAGCATCAGGCGGGCTTTTTCAGCAAAGGGGGATTGCGGGTAGTGGTGCAGGATCAACTCAGACATGCCAGGCTCCGCTCAAGTAAGTGAGCCGCTAGCTTAGCCTGCAACACCCCACGTGCGGGCGATGGAACCCATCAGTCAAATCAATGAACCGCTCGCCGCCAGGCACTCCTTGGCACTCTTCTTGAGCTTTTTGATCAGCCGCTCCTGGCGCAGCGCCTCGCCCTTGCTCGCGCATTGCTCGGTGTACACCAAAGCCACCGCGGGGCTGGACAAAAAGAACCGCGCGCCCTTGCCGCTTTGGTGAGAAGCAAAGCGGCGCACCGGGTCATTGCTGATGCCGCAATACAGCGAGCCATTGGCGGCGCGCACCAGGTAGACAAACCAGGGTTTGGGTTCAGGAAGATCAGTCACAGGTCGTTTCGGCAAACCAGAGGAGCGCCAATCTTATCAACGACCGGCCTGAAATGCCTTCAGGCCTTTAAGCGCCTGGGCGCGCACGGCGTTTTTCAACGCAGGCGACCAACCCAGCAACAACCCCTTGAGGCCCAGTGCCTGGCGCGACCAGCGCCACAGGTCGAAGTGATCGTGGTGCTCGCAGATCCTGCCATCGCGAAACACAAACCGCGCGCCAATGTCGTTGACTACCGTGTTGCCGGTGGCGCTGAACAGGTACGTCGCCACCCAATGCGCGCTGCCGGTGGTTTCATCGCTGCGCACATGGTCGAAGGTCAGGGAAAAATTCTTCGCGCGGGTGGTGAGCATGCGCCACATGTCACCTGCGTCACGCCCGCGCAGCTCGCCGAACGCGGGGTCGCTGAACACCACATCGTCGGTGTAGCAGGCGGCCATGGCTTCGGCATCCAGGCGCTGGAAGGCACTGTAGAACTCGGTGATCAGGGCGTTGTGGGCATCACTCATGGGCAGGCTCCGCAGGCGTCGAAAAGGTAGGCGCACGATAAGCCGCCAGCGCCGGTAAGGCTACCGACATTCGCCGCGCAAATGACCACGCTTACGGCACCATGCCACTGCTGCGGGCATAGGCGAACAAATCCACGTCGGTGGAGATGCACAACCGGCTCATGGCCGTGCTTTTTTGTTTGCTGATGGTCGAGATGCTGCGATTGACCCGGGCGGCAATCTGGCTGACGGTCATACCGCTGGCGAGCATGCGCACCACCTCGCGTTCTTTGCCGGACAACTGCGGCACGGCTTGCTGGTCGCCGGGGCCAGCTTCCACCAACTGCACCCGCAGGCTTTCGCTGACGAAGGTATGGCCTTCGCTCACCGCCTTGATGGCCTGCGGCAACTCCCTGGCCGAGGCACTCTTGGCCACGATGGCCCGCGCGCCCTGTGCGAAGGAAGCGCGCAGCGTGGCGATGTTGGCGAACATGGTCACCAGAATCACAGGCAATCGCGGGTATTGACGTTGCATCAGGCTCAACAGGCCGTACCCATCAGCCTGCTGATTGCCCGGCATGGCAAAGTCGGTCACCAGCAGGTCACACGGCGTGCTGTCGAGCACCGCCAGCAGTTGATCGGGGCCGTCGGCCTCGCCGACCACCTTGCACTTTCCACTGGCCTCGATCACGACTTTTTGGCCGATACGCACAATCGGATGATCGTCAGCAATTATTACGCGAAGCATGAGACCCACCATGATGGCAACTTGACCTACGCAAAATAGCGCCGGATGTGGCCGGCAACAACCGCCAAGAAAAGCAGCCAGGGCAGCCCGTGCAGCATTCTTGGCTACCGAGATTTATACCTACAAAACAAACAGAGCAGGCCGTCAGAAAGGAGCTACAGCTCAGGGCGAAATCTTCCTTCACCCCAGATGAAAGCCTGCGTCTTCACAGTGCCGACAAGTACGCCAGGTAACGCATCAGGTCCTGGCGCAACCGGATCAAGTCGCGGGCATGCGTGGCTACGCCGTCGCCACTTACCCGTGTCATCAGTTGCAGGCCGCGTTTTTCCAGCGAGGTGACGCCCAGAAAGGCCACGCTGCCAATCAACCGGTGCAGGTGTTGAACGGTGTCGGCGCCATCGAGGCGCACCACCGCGCCCGAGAGCGCGCGCAGGTCTTGCCGGGCTTCATGGATCAGGCTGCCAAGCATGCTGTCCACCACTTCGCTGCGGCCAAACATCTGCACCAGCGTCGTACGGGTTGGCCAGCCTTTTTGCCCGACCAATGCCTGTGCCTTCGTGCCCTGCTCGAATGCGCCCACGTGGGCTTGGTCCAGCCAATAGACCAGGACGTGGTGCAGCTGCAAAAAAGTCAGCGGTTTGATCAGCCACGCGTCCATGCCGGCTTCCAGGCATAGGCGGACTTCGTCAGGGCCCAGGTTTGAGGTCAGGCCGATGATGGGCAGTCGCGTCGACAGCGCCTCACGTTCGCGGCGGCGGATTTCGCGCGTCATGGCATAGCCGTCCATGAGCGGCATCTGGCAGTCGGTCAGGATCAGATCAAAGTGCTGCACGTCCATCGCAGCCAGTGCGGCACGCCCATCCCTGCACGCTTTGTGGCCCAGGCCGAGGCGGTCGAGAATTCCGCTCATCAGCAGGCAGTAGGCCGGATGGTCGTCAACCACCAACACCTTGAGCCGTTGCCAGCAGGCAGGCGCGGCGGTCAACGCCCGCGGCTCATCCCCACCCATGCTGCCTGGGGGAGTGCCTGATGACATGACTACCTCAACTTACCGTATCGACGGACGATGATGCACGCCATGCGTGCAGGAAACGGCCGCGCTCTGGCCGATCGGGCGCGGCATTCTGAAGCATCTTTTTGATGTTTTTATGACGGTTCAGCGGCGCAAAACGTATTCGAATGACTGCGCCTGGACGATACAAAAACTACGAAACCTCACAATTCCTACGTAAACAAAAGCCGGTTCTGACATGAACGAATACTCCTTTGCCCTATCCGCTTACTCTCGTATTTGTTGTATTTCCCCAACTCGCCCCCTCTATAAATTCGCCGCACCCCAACAAGGGGCGCGGCCTGTCCTCTCCATGGGTCGCAACACACATGGCTGTTTGCCCCAAGGCACAGTCAGCAATCCTTGCACCGGAACCTCACGACATGAATAAGTCCCTAGCAGCACTCGCCCTCTTTTTAGTGGCCGCTCATCAAGGCCAGGCTGTTGCCGCAAGCTCGGTGGAGTTGATCGTCAAAGGCCTGATCACCCCGAGTGCCTGCACACCGACCTTGTCCGCCAACGGCATCGTCGATCACGGCAAGCTTTCCGCCAAGGACCTCAATCAAGGCACCCCCACTGATCTGCCAGCCGTGACCTTGCAGATGAATGTGAACTGCGATGCCCAGACCTTGTTTGGCTTGAACGGCAACGACAACCGGGCGTCCTCAGCCATCGTCGCGACGGGCTATGGGCTGGGCTTGATCGATAACACGCAGAAAATCGGCACCTACCACCTTGAGCTTGTGAACCCGGTTGCGGACAACGTCGCCGTCATACCCCTGGAGTCCAACAACGGTGGGCAAACCTGGAGCGCGATTGATGGTGAATATTGGTACAGCGGCAACCTGGCCGGTTTCGGCGGTGTTTCCGGTGGCCTGTATGTACCCGTGCCGATTCAGGACCTGACCACTGACTTGGCCGTGATGACCCAGATCGCGCCCGCGCAAGACTTGAACCTGAGCAATGAAGTGTCCCTCGACGGCTCCGCCACGATCGAAGTGAAGTACCTGTAAACAAGGCTCGCTGACCCGGTGCCACGACGCATCGGATCAGCCTCGCGCGTATCGCCCTACTTGGAGGTTTTACATGATCCATCGCACCCTCGCCCCAGTGTTCATGGCGCTGATGGCCGTCATTCCCCAGGCATTTGCCTCCAGCGCCACTGACCTTAGGATCACCGGCCTGATCACGCCCAGTGCCTGCATGCCCAACCTGTCCAGTGGCGGTGTGGTCGATCATGGCAAGTTGACGGTGAAGGACCTCGATCCCCAACTGCCTACTCGCCTGGAGACCGTCAACCTGCAATTGGAGGTCACCTGCGAGGCAGAAACCCTGTTCACCCTGACCACCGTCGACAACCGCTCCGGCACCTCGGCCATCCACCCGGCGAGCCATGGCCTGGGCCGGGTCAATGACGACCAGATGCTGGGCAGCGTGGCGTTCAACGTACTGGATGCGGTTGCCGACAATGTGCCGGTGCGCACCCTCTTATCCAGCAACGGCGGTGCCGACTGGCGTCCTTCGACGTACCTGGGCCATGCCGGGCTGACCGCTTTCGCCGCCGCCGACAACCTCAACGTCCCGATTGCGGTGAAGGTGTTGACCGCCCGACTCAGCGCCTTCACCACCCTGGTAAAAGCCACCGACCTGACCCTGGTGGACGAAATGCCCATCGATGGTCATGCCACGCTGCAAGTGAAGTACTGGTAAGCCCGACCTTGCTCTTTTACCTACCAAATCAGGAGTGGGCCGCACGATGAACAGCCTGCGCAATGCCCTTGCTATCGCCCTGCTGCTGGGCACCAGCACCAGTACCTTCGCCGCCTCCACAATCGACCTGACGGTCAAGGGCCTGATCACCCCCAGCGCCTGCACACCCACTCTGTCGGCCGCAGGAACCGTCGATTACGGAAAACTCTCGGTCAACGATCTGCACCCGACCTACAGCACTGACCTGCCGCAGGTCACCCTCAACCTGCAGATTGCCTGCGAAGCCACCACGCCAATGGCCTTCAAACTCATCGATAACCGCCCTGGCACCAATACCATCGGCGCCAACATGGGGCTTGGCCTGACGGACGCGGGGGAAAAGATCGGCTCTGCCTGGCTTTACTTCCACAACCCGGTGGCCGACGGCACACCCGCCGACGTGAGCGTTTCGCTCACCAATGGCAGCAGCTGGATCAGGGCCATCAACCTGGATACGCGAGGCCTGTATGCCCCCAGCGCTGCCGCCGATTTCAGCGTGCCGATCGCCATCAAGCACTTCGCCACTGAACTGCAAGTGGGCGGCGTCATTGCGCCCACCAGCAGCATGACGTTAACCCGCGAAGTGGTCATCGATGGCAATGCCACCGTTGAAGTGCTGTACCTGTAACTGGCGCCACCCAACCCCCACGGTGATAACGACGCAATGAACCCATCGACCATCACCCGGGCGCTCACGCTGTTCGCCTTGCACCTGACGCCGGCCTTCGCCGCGTCAACCGTAGACCTGAGCGTTACCGGCCGGATCACGCCCCAGGCCTGCACTGTGTCGCTGTCCGACAGCGGCCTGATCGATTACGGCAAGATCCCGGCGCGCACTTTGAGACCGAGTGAGTTCACGCCACTGCCCAGCCGGCAAATGGGCCTGGGCATCAACTGTGAAGGGCCGACGCTGTTTGCACTGGTGGGTATCGACAATCAGCCGGATTCCTCTGTGAACCCCGAGGTTCTGTACGGCTTGGGCATGAACATTCACGCGCCGAGCGAACGCCTGGGCTCGGTAGGTTTGTCATTGCGCGGGCCGGTGGGCGACGGCAGCGCCCTGCAGGTGATCAGCTCCGCGGACGGCGGGAGCACCTGGCACCCAGAGCCCAATGCACATCCCAGGCAGTACATGGGTTTCGCCCGGGTCGACACGCTGCTGCCCATCCCCATCAGGCAACTGGTTGCCAGCCTGCGGGTGGACACCGCCATCAGCCCGGCCAATAGCCTGACGCTGAAACAAGAAGTGCCTTTGCAAGGTTCGATCACCCTGGACCTCAAGTACCTGTAACCCTTAGTGAATGAGTCCTCAGATGACGATGCATGTTTCCTGGATACGCGCCGGTTGTGCCGGCCTCGCTGTATGGTGCTCCGCCGCGGCGCTGGCCGATGGAATGGTGCCAGACACCTCGGTGGTGATCGTGCACGAGGCGGACGGCGAAGCGGCCGTGTCTGTGACCAATACCGACAGCAAGCTGGCCCTGTTGCACGTGACCCTCGAAGACGTTCCCGAAGACCGGTCCACCTTGCTGTTCGTCACTCCGCCGCTGTCACGGGTGGAGCCCGGCAAGCGTCAGCTGGTGCGGTTCATCCTGCAATCGGACGAGCCGCTTAAAACCCAACGGCTCAAACGGGTGGTCTTCGAAGGCATGCCCCAGCAACGCACCGGCGCCGAAGCCGGGCGTGCCCAAGTGGGCGTCACGGTGCGCCAGAACCTGCCGGTGATCCTGCACCCCAAGGGTCTGGCACCCAACCGTGAGCCGTGGCTGGGCCTGACCTGGCACCTGGACGGCGACCGGCTCAGCGTGCGCAACCCCACACCGTACGTGGTGCGCCTTGCGCAGGCATTGCGGCTGTTGCCCGGCAACGGCTCGACCTTGCTGCCGCGCACGTATGTGTTGCCGGGAGAAACCCTGACGGTCGCGGCCCAGGGGACGGGGGCGACGTCAGTGCGCCTGCAGCCGGCCACGGTGTATGGCTTTGCTGTCGCGCCCTACGAGGCCCCCATCACGCCTTGATCCAACCGCGTCGAACCCTGCCGACGCCTCTATAAAACGAAGTGACCCCTGCGAAGGTCACCGGGAAGACCGCCTGGCGCGTCCGCAAACCTTGCCTCGGGCTTCCCTCAAAAGAGTGTAATTGTGTGAACACAATCATGAATTACCGTGACGGCGAAGCCCTGTCCGGCGTTATGCCGCGCCCGTCACTCGTGCAACTGGGCGGCATCGCCTGGGCGCTCAGCCATCTGCTGCTGGCCGAAAAGGCCTGGGCAGACGACGCGCCGTCAACCGGTTCGTTCGACCACCAGACCCTGCACCAGCGTGGCATCGACCCGCAACTGGCCAGCCTGCTGCTGGAAACGCCACGCTTTACCCGCGGCCGCCACGCCGTCAACCTGGAGGTCAACGGCCAACGGCGCGGTCGGGTCGACGTCAGCTTCGATGACCACGGCGCGGTGTGCTTTGACGCTGCTTTATTGCAAGCCGGTCAGTTGGTCGCACCGCCACGCCGCGTCGACGCCTGCCACGCCTTTGTCGAGCACTACCCGCAAACGGTGATCGAACCCGACCCGGCCGGCCTGGCCCTGTCACTGGTAGTGCCTACGCAGGCGCTGCGCATTGCGCCGCAGGACGTTTCCGGCTACAGCACCGGCGGTTTCGCAGCCTTGCTCAACTACGATGTGACCGGCCTGCACAACGAATACGGCGACAGCAGCAGCCGGTTCGGCTCGGCCAACACCGAAGTCGGCTTTAACGCCGGCGACTGGATCGTGCGCAGCCGCCAGGTACAGACCTGGCAGGACGGCGTCTCGCGCAGCAACCACCTGGATGCCTACGCCCAACGGACCTTTGCCAGCCAGCAGGCGGTGTTGCAGGCCGGGCAGATCAACCTCTACAACCCGGTGCTGGCGGGAGCCCCGATCACCGGCGTGCAAGTGCTCACCGAGCAGGCGCTGCAAGACCAGGATCAGGGCGCGACGATCGATGGCATCGCCAACGGCCCGGCCAAGGTGGAGGTGCGGCAAAACGGTGCGTTGGTTCACTCCACAGTGGTCCCCGCGGGGCCGTTTTCCCTCAGCCAAGTGCCGCGCTTGAACGGGCGCTCCGATGTCGAAGTGACGGTCAAGGAAGCGTCCGGCGAAGAACGGCGCTTCAGCGTGCCGGCGGCGATGCTGGGGCTGGGTCTGCCGGCACCGGGTTACGCCGTGGCAGCCGGCACAGTGCGCAACATCGGCGACAGCGATGGCGCCGCCCCCTGGGTGGTCAGTGCCGGGTGGACGGCTGCAGTCCACCCACTGATCACGCTGGGCAGCGGCCTGCTGGTGGCCCAAGACTATCGCTCGGTCGGGGCCAACCTGGGTGTGCTGCCCTGGCAGGACAGCCAGCTGCAATGGGCGGTGGTCGCCGCCGAGGCAACTCGCCAGGCGCAAGCGCGCGGCGTGCAGGTGGACCTCTCGTGGTCCCAGCAAATAGGTGAACGCTGGGCCATCAGCGCCGCCAACACGTGGCGCAGCGAAGGCTATCGCGACCTCACCGAATCGACCTACGCCGCCCATACCCGCGAGCAGCAGCGCTCACGCTACCGCGACCAGCAAAGCGCCACGGTCTCCTGGGCGCATCCATGGCTGGGAGCCTTCAGCGCCGGCGTGTCGCGCGTCGCCTCCTTTGCCGGCGACAGCAGCAGTCGCGCACTGGCGTCGTGGGGCACGCAAGTGGGCGGGGTATCGCTGTCCGCCACCGCCGAATGGCAAATGGGCGGCCGCCGTTACAACGATGACAGCCTGTACCTGAACCTCAGCCTGCCCTTGGGCGAAAACCGTCGAGGCCGCGCCTGGGTACGAAACTCCGGGGGCGAGCACCGCATCGGCATCGGCGTCAACGAACCGCTCAACGATCAACTGGCCTATCGGGTGGGCGTTGAACATGACAGCCGCGACCGCGAGGTGGAGTCATCCCTCGGGGTTTCGGCCCTGCCGTTCTACAGTCAGCTGGACTTCAACTACAGCCGCTCCAGCGACGCGCGTTCCAGCTACCAGGGCGGCGCGCGCGGCGGTGTGGTGGTGCATGGCGACGGTGTGACCTTGTCGCCCTACCCGGTGCGCGACACCTTTGCGCTGCTGTCGGTGGGCCAGATGCCCGGCGTCAAGGTCAGTACGCCAAGCGGCCCGGTGTGGACCGACTGGCAAGGCCAGGCCGTGGTGCCGCAGATCAGCGCCTATGGCCGTAGCCCGGTAGAAGTGCAGACGCGCTCGTTGCCGCGCAATGCCGACATCAGCAATGGCCTGGCCGTGGTTTCGGCAGGGCGCGGCGCCGTCGACCGGCTGGCGTTCGGCGTGGCCCTGACGCGTCGGGCCTTGCTGACCCTTGACCGGCCGGTGCCGCGCGGCGCGACGGTCACCACCGACGACGGCGAGTTCGTCACGCTGGTGCAGGAAGGCAACCAGGTATTCCTGCCCAATGTGCTCGACCCTCGGCCGCTCTGGATCCAGGGCCCCGGGCAGCCGCGTTGCGCCCTGCGCTTTGACCTGCCGCAAAAGGCCGACCCCGACGTGTATTTCGAAACCGCACCCGCCCGTTGCGTGACTCTGTGAGGACTCTCTTGAAACGTCATTACTGCCTCGCCGCCCTGCTACTGACGGGCGCCGCCCACGCCCACGCCCAGGACGATTGCCGACTGGACGTGAGTGAGTCGCTGCTGGATTTTGGCTCGATCCGCCGCGCCATTGACCCGGCACCCGGCCCTGAACGACTGCTGGGTGAACGGCGCCTGAGCATGACCTTGGACTGCCCGCAGAGCAGCGACCTGAGCGTGTTCTACCGCGGCCTGGCCGCCAGCGCCGAGCGTTTGCGCTTCACCCAGGGCGGCAGCTACCGCGTGCACGTACACGCTGGCCTGCTGGACGGCCGCGCTGTAGCGCTGGGGCTGCTGGCGGCCAGCGGCCAGCCGCCGATTGCCAGCGCCCAGGCCCTGGACTGGCGCCCCGAGCATGGCATCGTACCGATGCTCAACGGCCTGCCCGCGCATGGCCGCAGTTTCTCCCTGCAACTGGCAGTCAGTGCCTATGCCGAGGAGCGCGCCACGCCTGTGCGCGATGCCGTTACCTGGGACACCACCGGGCGAATCGAGGCTGCCGGCTCCGGGCGCTCGCGGGCGCTGCGCCTGCAGGCGCATTTTGCGCCGGCGGCCTGCACGCCCGGGCTGTCCAACGGCGGGACGGTGAGCTTTGGCAAGCTGTCGATCAACGACTTGAGCCGCGATCAGGACACACGCCTGCCGGCCCGGCCGCTGACGCTCACGGTGGCCTGTGACGGGCCGACGCCGTTTGCCCTGGTCATGAAGGACAACCGCGACGGCTCCGCCACCGGCGGCCTGGATGAAACCGCCTATGGCTTGGGCGTGGATGCACGCGGGCAGAAAATCGGGCGCTACTACCTGACGGTCGACCCTGCCCAGATCAGCGCCGACAACTTCTCCCGGGTGTATCGCACCGACTCCACCACGGGCGGCTCGGCCTGGAGCATTGCCAACAGCAGCCCCATCGACGTCGGCGCGCGCAGCCTTCTGGGGTTTACCCCGGCGGCCGGCAGCACCCAGGGCCCCGAGGCCCTGCAAAACCTCAGCGCTTTACTGAGCCTGAAGGCATTTATTGCACCACTCGACAGCCTGGACCTGAGCACTGAGGTTCGGCTCGACGGTTCGGCCACGCTCGAAATTACCTACCTGTAAGCGCTCCCGGAGCCCTCATGACCCTTCGATATCTGATTCTCGCGCCCTTGATCTTCTTCAACCCGCTGAGCCTCGCCGGTTCCAGCGTAGAGCTGAGCGTCGATGGGCTGATTACGCCGATGGCCTGCACGCCAACCCTGTCAGCCGCAGGGTTGGTCGACTTCGGCAAAATCTCCCAGCAAGACCTTAACCTCACAACCGGCACACGGCTGCCGCTCAAGTCCCTGAACCTGACCGTCACGTGCAACGGCGCCGCGCGCTACGCCTTGCGCATGCGCGACAACCGCGACGGCACGGCGCACGTCAACAGCGAGATTTACTACGGGTTGGGCCTGGACGGCAGCGGCAACAAGGTCGGTGTGTATTCGGTCAAGTTCGACCCCAAGCAGACCGTGGCCGATGCCGTGCCTTATCTGTACGGCACCGAGTCCACCACCGGCGGCGTGGCCTGGCGCACCTCCAACCGCAACCCAATCGACATCGGCGCCAACAGCCTGTTGGGCTTTACCGATCTGGAAGGCAGCACCGCGGGCCCCTCCGGCATCCAGACCCTGAACAGCACACTGACCCTGGAAGCGGTGATCAACGCCAAGCAGAACCTGGACTTGAGCAGCGACATTCGCATGGATGGCTCCGCCACCCTGGAAGTGACTTATCTGTAGCACCGACGTTTTCCAACCCAAGGAGTACCCGCTAAATGAACAAGCTTTTCCCTGTCTTGACCACCGCGCTATTACTGGCCGCCTCCACAGGTGCCTGGGCGGCATCCACTGCCGAGTTGACCGTCAAAGGCCTGATCACGCCCAGCGCGTGTACGCCGAGCCTGTCCAATGGTGGGGTGATCGACCACGGCAAGATTTCCGCCAAGGACCTGAACCCGACCCAATACACCATCATCGGCAACCATACGCTGAGCCTGACCGTTACCTGTGAGGCCGCAACGGCATTCGCCCTGTATGGCGTGGATAACCGCGTCGGCTCGACCGACAACCCCAGCGACTACGGCCTGGGGTTGATCAATGGCGATCAGAAGCTTGGGTATTACGTTTTGATGCTGAGTAACCCGCTCGCCGACAATGTGCCGGTGCAGACTATCGGCTCCACTGACCAGGGAAGTTCGTGGAACAAGGAAAGGTTCCTCGATCCGGGTCTGTACATGTCCATCGCCGCCATGAGCGACGCCAGCCAACCGCTGCCAACCAAAGACCTGGTCGCCGACCTGGAGGTGCAAACCCTCATCAACCGCACCGACGGGATGGACCTGAGTAACGAAGTGCTCATCGACGGTTCGGCCACCCTGGAAATGCGCTACCTGTAACGCCTGAAAAGCGCAGGGCTTGGGGTGACGCCCAAGCTTGCCTGGCACGGGAGCAGGTTTACTGCCCCTCACAGGCTATCTCGCTATACCTTCTCGCTGCGCACGCCCACGTACAACGCACGGCCCGCGCCCAACCCGGCGACGATGGCGCCCAGGCCGATCACGGCAAAAATCCAGCCTACGGCCGTCCAGCCGCCCGTCCAGTCATGCACCAGCCCGACCGCAAACGGCCCGAGGGATGCCAGGGTGTAGCCAAAGCCCTGGGCCATGCTCGACAGGTTGGCCGCGACATGTGAGTCGCGCGAGCGCAGCACGATCAAGGTCAGCGCCAGGCTGAAAGTGCCGCCCTGGCCTAGGCCCAGTAGGATCGCCCAGCCCCACAGGCCATCAAGGGGCGCGTACAGGCAGCCGAACAAGCCGCCGAGGGTCAACACCATCACCACCACAATCGCCAGGCGCTGGTCCTTGCCGCGCGTGGCCAGCCAAGGTGCGGCGAGGGAACTGGCCAACTGCACGATGACCGAGCCGGACAGCACCAGGCCCGCCTGGGTCGCCGTAAGGCCGCGACCGATCAGAATCGACGGCAACCAACCGAACACGATATAGGCCAGCGACGATTGCAGGCCCATGTACAGCGTTACCTGCCAGGCCAGCGGATCACGCAGCAACCCCCTCACGCGATACGCAACTTGATGGGCGCCGTGTTTTTGCCCCACCTGTGGCAACCAGAACGCCGCCGCCACCAGCGCTGGCAGAATCCAGAAGCCCAGGCCGATGCTCCAGCTATCCCCGAAATGCTTGCTCAGCGGCACCGTCGAGCCGGCAGCCAAGGCGGCGCCCAGGCACAGCGCCATGGTGTACACGCCGGTCATGGTGCCGGCCTGTTTGGCGAAATCACGCTTGACGATGCCCGGCAGCAACACGCCGATGATGCCGATACTTGCACCGGCAATCAGGCTACCGGCGAACAGCCCGACCTCGCCGAAAGCACTGCGCAAAATGATCCCGGCAGCCAACGTCAACAGAATCCCCAGCACCACGCGCTCAGCACCGAAGCGCCGCGCCAGGATCGGCGCCATCGGTGCGAACAGGCCCAGGCACAGCACCGGCAAGGTGGTCAGCAAACCGGCCTTGGCTGCCGACAACCCCAGGCTCTGGGAGACTTCAGCCAGCAGCGGCGACATGCTCGACAATGCCGGGCGCAGGTTCAGCGCCACCAGAATCAGGCCCAGCAGTAACAGCCAAGGCCGCGCAACGACCGGCGGGGTGTGCTGCACCAGGTCGTCATCGGCTTCGGCGTCGATTAATAACTCTTCGAGTTCAGTGGGGCGTTTGGTTTCAAGGTTCATTGATCAACTGCCGGCAGAGGGATTTGGCGCGTTCCGGATCTTGCTGTTCCACCGCGTCGAGCAGGGCGATGTGCAGATCAAACACGGCCTGGCGACGCGGTGAAATATTCAGGGTCTGGCGCAACTGGGCGGCGACGATGGCAGAGAAGTACTGGTACAGCTCGCTCAATGCCGGGTTGTGCGCCGCGTCCACCAAGTGCTTGTGGAACACCAGGTCGGCGCTGATATAAGCCTCCAGGTCGCCGTGATACAGCTCGGCGCTGGCCTTGAGTGCGTCACGCATCGCACTCAGATCAGCCTCGGTACGGCGCACCGCCGCAAGCCCGATGGCCTCCACTTCGAGAATCTGCCGGGTCTCCTGCGCCTGCTCCAGGGCGCAATGGGACAACGCCCGCATTGCGCCCAACGGATCGGTCATCGAGCGCAAATAACTGCCGTCGCCCTGACGAATGTCGATCAAGCCGGAAAACGCCAATACGCGCATGGCCTCGCGCACAGTATTGCGGCTGATGCCCAGCTCGGCAGACAGCTCGGGCTCGGTGGGCAGGCGCTCGCCGATGGCCCATTTGCCTTCAGTGATGCGCCGACGCAACTGCTCCAGGGCCTGATCGACCAGCGAGCGTTTGATCAAGGGGGCGATGTCTGTCATGGATTTTGCGCTTTCGTCCAATCATAGGATGAATTTTCCTACAGCCTATTCGGACTTGCCTACAAAGGCAACGCACTAGGGTTTTGAGGCAGCAGAAGGAACTGAATTTTCGATTGGTAAAATTACCCTTAGAGGGTAATTATTGAACTTGGGTGTCTTATGGAAAAGTACACACCTCATTACGATCTGGCGGTGATAAAGGCGGATGTCAGGCGGCTTGGTGCCAAGGCTTTCACACGGGCGGCAAAGAGAACCGCACAGGCTCTCGACCTTGATCTCACTGAGATGCAAGCGATCGTTTTCAAGCTGCAAAACAGGCTGTTGTACAAATCGATGACCACCTATGCCGATCACCGCGTCTGGCATGACGTCTACCACATCCATTCACATGGTCTGGAGATTTACATCAAGGTCACTTACTGCTCCGGCAGTAACCCGCCGGTGATCTCCTTCAAAGGGATGAATCCATGAAAACCCAGCATTGCTATATCTGTGGCGCACCCGACGCCATGACACGCTTTGAAGGCCGCAGCGAAACCCTGTGCATAAAAGGTATGGAGCGGCGCATTGATGATCTCTCGGGCTGGGAATGCCAGGTGTGCGAGGACGGCATGTATGACCCCGATAGCTGCGAACACCATGCCAAGGCCGGTGATGATCTGCTCCACGCCGCCCGGCGGATGATGGGCGCCGAATTGAAGCGTATCCGCCGCAAGCTGCACCTCACGCAAAAACAAACCGTAGCATTGCTTTCCGGTGGAGGGCACAACGCACTCTCACGCTACGAACGCGGTGAAATAACGCCGCCAAAACCGTTGATGGTTCTGATGCGCCTGCTGGATCGTTACCCCCACTTGCTCACCGACGCCACCGAACTGGCCGAAGGCGCGGACCTGCGCAACGCCTTCACCTACAGCCTCGACAACGAAACGCAGGAAGCCCTCAAGGCCTCCTGAAAGGCAAAAATAAACCCGGCACCAGGCCGGGTTTATCGTTTCAAACATCGATCAATGCAAAATCTGGCTCAAGAACAACTTGGTCCGATCATTCTGCGGGTTGTCGAAGAAGTCATTCGGCGCCGCCTGTTCGACGATCTCGCCCTTGTCCATGAAGATCACGCGGTTGGCCACGGTGCGGGCAAAGCCCATTTCGTGGGTCACGCACAACATGGTCATGCCGTCTTCGGCCAGGCCGATCATGGTGTCCAGCACCTCTTTCACCATTTCCGGATCGAGTGCCGACGTCGGCTCATCGAACAGCATGATCTTGGGCTTCATGCACAGCGCACGGGCAATCGCCACGCGCTGTTGCTGGCCGCCGGAGAGTTGGCCCGGAAACTTGTGGGCCTGCTCCGGAATACGCACCCGCTCCAGGTAATGCATGGCAATTTCTTCAGCCTTGCGCTTGGGCATCTTGCGCACCCACATCGGCGCCAGCGTGCAGTTCTGCAGGATGGTCAGGTGCGGGAACAGGTTGAAGTGCTGGAACACCATGCCAACTTCGCGGCGGATCGCTTCGATCTGCTTGAGGTCGTTGGTCAGTTCCACACCATCGACCACGATGCGGCCTTGCTGATGCTCTTCCAGACGGTTGAGGCAGCGGATGGTGGTGGACTTGCCCGAACCCGACGGGCCGCACAGCACAATACGCTCGCCCTGCTTGACGTTGAGGTTGATGTCTTTCAACACGTGGAACTGGCCGTACCACTTGTTGACGCCCTGCATCTGGATAATGCCTTCAGGGCTCACAGGCTGTTTGATCGCTTCGCTCATAACAACAACTCCTAACGCTTGTGGCCTGTGTCGAGCTTGTGTTCCAAATGAATGGAATAGCGCGACATACCAAAACAGAAAATCCAGAACACCAGGGCCGCGAACACGTAGCCTTCAGTGGCCATGCCCAACCATTTCGGGTCGGCGGCGGCTTGCTTGACGCTGTTGAGCAGGTCGAACAGGCCGATGATGATCACCAGGCTGGTGTCCTTGAACAGCGCAATAAACGTGTTGACGATGCCGGGAATCACCAGCTTCAGGGCTTGCGGCAGAATCACCAGGCCCATGCTGCGCCAGTAACCCAGGCCCATCGCCGCAGCGGCTTCGTACTGCCCCTTGGGAATCGCCTGCAAACCACCACGCACCACTTCCGCCACGTAGGCCGACTGGAACAGGATCACGCCGATCAGCGCCCGCAGCAGTTTGTCGATGCCCATGCCCTCGGGCAGGAACAGCGGCAGCATCACCGAGGACATGAACAGCACGGTGATCAACGGCACGCCGCGCCAGAACTCGATGAAGGTCACGCACACCACTCGAATCGCCGGCATGTTCGAACGCCGCCCCAACGCCAGCACAATGCCCAGCGGCAACGCACCGGCAATACCGACGGTGGCGATGACCAGGGTCAGCATCAGGCCGCCCCACTGGCTGGTGGCTACGTTGGTCAGGCCAAAGATGCCACCGTGCAGCAGGAAGTACGCAATGATCGGGTACAGCACCAGAAAGCTCAGGCCGTAGACCGCCTTGCGTTGAAAACGCGAGATGAACAACGGCGCGACGCCGACGATGGCCAGCCACACGGTCAGGTCCACACGCCAGCGCAGGTCGCCGGGGTAGTAGCCGTACATGAACTGCCCGAAACGCTGTTGGATAAACACCCAGCAGGCGCCCTCTTTGGTGCAGTCTGCGCGCGTGGTCCCGACCCAGTTCGCGTCCAGAATCGCCCAGTGCAGGATTGGCGGCACGATCAGGTAGATCAGGTAAAACGCCAACAAGGTCAGCAAGGTATTCAGCCAGCTGGAAAACAGGTTGGCGCGCATCCATGCCATCGGCCCGAAGACTTTGTTCGGCGGCGGCATATCAGGTTTGAAAGTATGCGAAGTCATGTGCGTTTCCTCACCGCTCGATCAGCGCAATGCGCTTGTTGTACCAGTTCATCAGCAGGGAAATGCTGATGCTGATCGCCAGGTACACGCTCATGGTGATGGCAATAACCTCGATGGCCTGGCCGGTCTGGTTGAGCACCGTACCGGCAAACAGCGACACCATTTCCGGGTAGCCGATACCGGCGGCCAACGACGAGTTCTTCGCCAGGTTCAGGTATTGGCTGGTCAGCGGCGGAATGATCACCCGCAGGGCTTGCGGAATGATGACCTTGCGCAGCGTCGGCCCAGGGCGCAGGCCCAGGGAGCGCGCGGCTTCGGTCTGGCCGTGGCTGACGGACTTGATGCCCGAACGCACGATCTCGGCAATAAACGCCGCCGTGTAGACGGTAAGCGCCAGGGTCAATGCCAGCAGTTCGGGGATCAGTACCCAGCCGCCCACGAAGTTGAAGCCTTGCAGCTTGGGCATTTCCCAATGCAGTGGCGCGCCGAAAATCAGGGCGCACAGCGCCGGGATCAGAATGAACAACGCCAGACCCGCCCAGAACTTATGGAAGGGTACGCCGGTGGCTTCAAAGCGCTTGTTGGCCCAGCGAGCCATCAGCACGATTGCCACGATGGCGACCACGACGCTGACCACAAACGGCCAGAAACCGTCGGCGGCAATCGCTGCCGGCATGTTCAGGCCACGGCTGCTGACAAAAAACGTGTCACCAAAGTTATGGCTGTTGCGCGGCCCCGGCATGGTCAGGAACACCGCGAAGTACCAGAACAGGATCTGCAACAGCGGTGGGATGTTGCGGAAGACTTCCACATACACCGTCGCCAGTTTGTTGATCATCCAGTTGGGCGACAAACGCGCCACGCCGATGATAAAGCCGAGCAGGGTCGCCAGGACCACACCGATCACGGTCACCAGCAAGGTGTTGAGCAGACCGATCACAAAGACGCGGGCATAGCTGTCCGATTCGGTGTAGTCGATCAGGTGCTGAGCGATGCCGAAGCCGGCACTGCGCTCAAGAAAGTCGAACCCCGAGGTAATGCCCCGGTGTTGAAGGTTGGTCTGTGTATTGTTGAAGAGGTACCAGCCCAGCGCGACGACCGCCACAATCGTGATGATCTGGAAGAGCCACGCACGCACTTTAGGGTCGCTGAAGCTGAGCTTCTGCTTGGGTGCGCCGATTTGATTTTGCATGAAGTGCCCCGCAAATAATGGAACAGAACATCACCCGGTGGTTGGCCCACCGGGTGATAGAACCATCAGCGATCAGCGCACAGGGGGTGCGTATTGAATGCCACCGTTGGTCCACAGTGCGTTCAAGCCACGGTCGATTTCCAGTGGTGTGCTTTTGCCGAGGTTTTTCTCGAACACTTCACCGTAGTTACCGACCTGCTTGACGATCTGGACAACCCAATCTTTCTTCACTTTCAGGTCTTTGCCGTATTCGCCGTCAGCACCCAGCAGACGCGCAACGTCCGGGTTCTTGGTGGACTTGGCTTCAGCTTCGACGTTTTTCGAAGTGATACCGGCTTCTTCAGCGTTGAGCATGGCGTAGCCAACCCAGCGCACGATGGCCAGCCACTCGTCGTCGCCGTTACGCACGACCGGGCCCAGAGGTTCTTTGGAAATGGTTTCCGGCAGCACCACGTAGTCTTTCGGCGAGGCCAGCTTGCTGCGCTGTGCGTAGAGCTGGGACTTGTCGGAAGTCAGCACGTCACAACGACCGGATTCCAGCGACTTGGCGCTTTCATCGGAGGTGTCGAAGGTGATCGGGGTGTATTTGAGGTTGTTGGCGCGGAAGTAGTCCGACACGTTCAGCTCAGTGGTGGTACCGGCCTGGATGCAGATGGTTGCACCGTCCAGTTCCTTGGCACTTTTCACGCCGAGCTTGTTGTTAACCAGGAAGCCAACACCGTCGTAGTAGGTGATGAAGCCCGGGAATTTCAGGCCCATGCCGGCATCGCGAGAGCTGGTCATGGTGGTGTTGCGCGACAGGATGTCGACTTCGCCGGACTGAAGCGCGGTGAAACGCTCCTTGGCGTTCAACTGGCTGAATTTGACCTTGGTCGCATCACCGAAAACGGCAGCGGCCACAGCGCGGCAAACGTCAGCGTCGATCCCCAGGATCTTGCCGCTGGCATCCGGCACCGAGAAACCCGGCAGGCCGTCACTCACGCCACATTGCACGAAGCCTTTCTTCTGCACAGCGTCCAGGGTTGCGCCGGCTTGGGCGAAACCACTGACACCCAATACGGCGGCCGCGCACACGATGGCCAGGGTGGATTTCAATACCTTCATTCAAACCTCCAGTTTTGCTCTTGTTGTGTCGGAGCTCGAACCTCAGCGCACCCTTATGAGGCGATATCGACCCGTGTTGGCTTTTTTTAGGGTCAAGCGGCATGAAGTTGTCGCAGTAATTCCAGTTGCTATCCCCCAAGCGGCAGTCACTGATAGTGTTACCGTCGTGAGTTAGTCCTGACATCGACCTACACATAGCAAGGCCCGTACCAGAGTGATGGCTGAGTCGTTTCAGCCCATGGTCAATAGGAAAAGATTCAACCTTGCGACATTCTCTTAACAGATCAACCCGTCACGCACCGTTCCGACGCACCCAATCGGAGCGCACGCACATTAATGGAGCAGACATGACCGAACCCTTGATTCTTCAGCCCGCCAAGCCCGCAGACGCCTGCGTAATCTGGTTGCATGGCCTGGGTGCCGATCGCTACGACTTCCTGCCGGTGGCCGAGGCGCTGCAGGAAAAATTGTTGACCACCCGCTTTGTGTTGCCTCAGGCGCCGACGCGTGCGGTGACCATCAATGGCGGCTACGAGATGCCCAGTTGGTACGACATCAAGGCCATGAGCCCGGCCCGTTCGATCAGCCTGGAAGAGCTGGAAGCCTCCACCACCATGGTCACGGACTTGATCGAGGAGCAGAAGAGAACCGGAATAGACGCTTCGCGTATTTTCCTTGCCGGTTTTTCCCAGGGTGGCGCCGTGGTATTCCACACCGCTTTCCTGAAATGGCAGGGCCCGCTGGGCGGCGTCATTGCCCTCTCCACCTACGCCCCCACCTTTGGCGATGAACTGCAATTGTCCGCCAGCCAACAACGCATTCCCGCGCTGTGCCTGCACGGCCAGTACGATGATGTGGTGCAGAACGCCATGGGCCGCAGCGCCTACGAGCATTTGAAGAGCCGTGGTGTCACCGTGACATGGCAGGAATACCCAATGGGGCACGAAGTGTTACCCCAGGAGATACACGACATCGGAACCTGGCTGACCGCTCGCCTAGGCTGAAAACCGCACATTATGTAGCCGTGTGACCAACGCACTACGCCGCGCCCGATTCTTGCATTACACTGGCCGGCGTACATTCCTTAACCAATTAATGAGATGACCGTGCTCAAAGCACTTAAGAAGATGTTCGGCAAAAGCGAGGCTGAGCCGCTCGCGCCTGTTCCCAGTGCTCCTGTCCCCTCATCCGGCAGCCGCAATGACGGTAAACAGCCAGACCGGACCGCACCTGCTGCCTCACCGAAGAAGCCACCGGTGATCGCGCCTGAACCGGCAAAATCCGCCGAGGCCGAGCCTGCACCTGCGCCCAAGGCACCCCGCCGCGAACGCGCGCCCAAAGCGCCCGTGATTGCGTGGAAACTTGAAGACTTCGTCGTCGAGCTACAGGAAGGCAAAACCCGCTTCCACGATTTCAAACTGGCGCCGGAACTGATGCACGCCATTCAGGACCTGGGGTTCCCGTACTGCACGCCGATCCAGGCGCAGGTGCTGGGTTTCACCCTCGCCGGCAAAGACGCCATCGGCCGCGCGCAGACCGGCACCGGCAAGACCGCCGCGTTCCTGATCTCGATCATCACCCAGCTGCTGCAAACGCCGCCGCCCAAAGAACGCTACATGGGTGAGCCGCGCGCACTGATCATCGCGCCGACCCGCGAGCTGGTGGTACAGATCGCCAAGGACGCCGCCGACCTGACCAAGTACACCGGCCTCAACGTCATGACGTTCGTGGGCGGCATGGACTTCGACAAGCAGCTCAAGCACCTCGAAGCTCGCCATTGCGACATCCTGGTTGCCACCCCGGGCCGCCTGCTCGACTTCAACCAGCGTGGCGATGTGCACCTGGACATGGTCGAAGTGATGGTGCTGGACGAAGCCGACCGCATGCTCGACATGGGCTTCATCCCGCAAGTGCGTCAGATCATTCGCCAGACCCCGCCGAAAAACGAGCGCCAGACGCTGCTGTTCTCCGCGACCTTCACCGAAGACGTGATGAACCTCGCCAAGCAGTGGACCACCGACCCGTCCATCGTCGAGATCGAGGCGCTGAACGTTGCCAGCGAAAACGTCGAACAGCACATCTACGCCGTGGCCGGCGCCGACAAGTACAAGCTGCTTTACAACCTGGTCAATGACAACGGTTGGGAGCGCGTGATGGTGTTTGCCAACCGCAAGGACGAGGTGCGCCGCATCGAAGAACGTCTGGTGCGCGATGGCGTCAACGCCGCGCAACTGTCGGGCGACGTGCCGCAGCACAAGCGCATCAAGACCCTGGAAGGCTTTCGCGAAGGCAAGATTCGCGTGCTGGTGGCCACCGACGTGGCCGGGCGCGGGATTCACATCGACGGCATCAGCCACGTGATCAACTTCACCCTGCCGGAAGTGCCGGACGACTACGTCCACCGCATTGGCCGTACCGGGCGTGCCGGCGCTGCGGGCGTGTCGATCAGTTTTGCAGGCGAGGATGACTCGTATCAGTTGCCTTCGATCGAGACGTTGCTGGGCCGCAAGATCAGCTGCGAGACGCCGCCAACGCATTTGCTGCGCGCTGTGGAGCGTAAACGCCCGTAAGCCGAATGCGATTAAACATGTGGGAGCTGGCTTGCCTGCGATGCAGACACCTCGGTGAGTCAGTCCCACCGCGGTGATGCTTTCGCAGGCAAGCCAGCTCCCACATTGGGTTTTGCATCAACCTTACTTCCAACGATCCGCCGCCGCGTGATCGCTGCCCCGCCCTTCCACCCAACGCGGCCCTTCAGGCGTGTTTTCCTTTTTCCAGAACGGCGCCCGCGTCTTCAGGTAGTCCATCACAAACGCACAGGCCTCAAACGCGGCCTGGCGATGCGCGCTGGCGGCAGCCACAAACACAATCGGCTCGCCCGGTTCAAGCGCGCCGATCCGGTGCAGCACTTCCAGCTTGAGCAATGGCCAACGCTGTTCGGCCTCGACCGTTATCTTGGCCAAGGCTTTTTCGGTCATGCCCGGATAGTGCTCAAGAAACATCCCCGACACGTCGCGACCATCATTGAAGTCGCGCACATAGCCGACAAAACTCACCACCGCGCCGACGCCGACATTGGCTGCGTGCATCGCATTGACTTCGAAGCCCGGATCAAACGCCTCGGCCTGTACGCGAATAGCCATGCTCAGCCTCCCGTCACGGGCGGGAAAAACGCCACTTCGTCGCCGGCCTGCACCGGCTCATCAAGGCCGCACAGTTCTTCGTTACGCGCGCACATCAAGCTGGACTCATTGAGCACGGCAAACTCCGGGTCATTGGCCAACGCGAGGCGCACCGCATCGACGGTGGCGAAATCGCCTTCCATCTCCAGCGAATCAAAGCCCACCGCTTCGGCGTAGCGGGCAAAAAACAATACGTTGATGCTCATGCCTGGTCCGCCTTGAAATGCCCGCTTTTGCCGCCAAGCTTTTCCAGCAGGCGAATACTTTCGATGGTCATGCCGCGGTCCACGGCCTTGCACATGTCGTAGATCGTCAGCGCCGCGACGCTGGCGGCGGTCAGCGCCTCCATCTCCACGCCGGTCTGGCCGCTGAGCTTGCAGCGCGCAAGGATATGCACGGCGTCCACGCCGTCGGCGCGCAGCTCAACCTTTACACCGGTCAACATCAGCGGGTGGCACAGCGGAATCAGATCACTGGTTTTTTTCGCCGCCTGAATCCCGGCAATACGGGCCACGGCAAACACGTCACCCTTGGGGTGGGCGCCGTCGACAATCATTTTCAGGGTGTCGGGCAGCATGCGCACCCGCGCTTCGGCCACGGCCTCGCGGAACGTCACGGCTTTGTCAGTGACGTCGACCATGTGGGCGCGACCTTGGGAATCGAGATGAGTCAGCACAGGGATACTCCTGATCAGAAGCGGCAATTGTAAACCCGTGACTCAAATTTGCGCAGGGCTGTTTATCCCATGAATAAAGGGGCGCAATGCGCCCCTTTATGCAGGACAACACCAGGTTAGAAGCGGAAGGTGAATCCGGCATTGATCCCGTTGTTGTTACCGCGGTTGGACAGCAAACCGCTGTAGTTCAAGGACACCAGCGTGTCCTTGGTCAAGGCCATTTCCGCGCTGGCCTTGATCACCGCGCCATCACGCGCCACGGGCACGCTGTTGACAGCGAAGGCGGTGTCGCTGCCGGCAAACTTCAGCGAGGCGTCACGATCGGTGTCGCCAAACTGATGCTCCCAACCCAGCTCGCCGCGCAAGGTGACGGCCGATGTCGAGCTGACCGGCAATTGGGTATGCGCGCGCAGGCCCAGGGTGGACAGCGTGGCGTCCTGGCTTTGCTTGCTGGCATGCAAAGCGGCGGCGCCGCCCTTCTCCTTGAACGAATCACTCTGGTAGTTCAGGTACGTCAGGTTGGCGAAGGGTTCGAACAGGTTCCATTGGGTGTAGCCGATCTCGGCAAACACCTGGTCGGTCCGCGCGTTGTAGTCGGCCTTGTCGTAGTCCGACTGGTTGGCGTAAGCCACGCGGCGCGAAGTGTCCAGGCGATGCCAGGTGGTGGCGCCACCCAAGCGCAGGGCAATCGCCTCGAAGCGTTTGCCGCCATAGACCGACAGGTGATAGTTGTCGCTGTCCGCCGAAGCCGACTCACCATTGAGATGGCTCTGGGTGTAGCCAGTCGCTGCGCCCACACGCCAGCCGTCACCAACCTCGGTGTCCAGCCCCAGCAGCACACCACTGGTGGACGAGGAATAACCGCTGGCATTGTTGTCGCCGCTGACGTTGTTGCGACCACCCAACAGTTGCACCCAGCCGCCGTTGTCGCGGGCGTCGATCTGCGCGCTGGAGTCCAATGACTGAGCCTGTTGCAGCCGGCCGTTGACCGCCTCACGAAGGTAGCGGCTGTCAGCCATTTGCGCTGCCGCCACATCCGAATGCAGTTGCCCTGACAGCTGCTTGAACGCCGCCTGCGCCTGGGCTGCCGAGTCTGAAGCGAGCAGGCTTTCATACACTGGGCTACCCGCGCCCAATGCCTCGGCCGCCGTCGCCACGGCGCGCTCGTTACGGGTTTGCGCAACGCTGGCAAAGGTCGTCTGGTTGCGTTCTACGGCCAGGGTCAGCGCGTTAGGCTGGTAATTGAGTTGGGTCCCGATGAACAGATAATTAGGCGAGATCGCCGCAAACTGTCCATTGATACCCTGGGTGGCGGTGAGGATGTTGAACGGCTGGCCCAACAAGCTACGCGCCTCGGTGGCGGACAACAGGTTAGGGCTGTTCTCCAGAGACACGGTCACCACACCGCCATTGAGGGTGGCGACGCCGCTGCTCTGGATCTGGTCGCTTCGCCCGTTGGGGCCGACTTCGACGGCATACACCGAGCCCGGGTTGAAGGTCACGTCGCCCGTGTGCAGCATGCCAATCGAGTGACCCGGTGCCACACGGCCACCGCTGTTGACGGTCAAGGCACCCACCGTGCCGTTGCCGGCCAGTGTGCCGCCCAGCGTGGTCATCACGCCGTTATCGGCATTGCGCGTGCCCACAGCGCTGTCATCCACGGTTACGGCGGACGTCAATGAACCGTCCACCGACAGCTTACCGCCGCGCACCCACGTGCTGCCGGAGTAGGTGTTCTGGCCTTCCAGCACCAGTTCGCCATCGCCGGACTTGGCCAGACTGCCGACATAGGTCGTGCCGGTGAGCAAGTCTTTGCCACGGGCCAGCGTTGCCTGTTCGCGCGCATGGCCGATTTCGTATTCAAACTGATCATCGTCAGAGGCATTCGCCGGCAAACCGTTGAGCCAACCTTTTTGTTGCTGGGTGGCCGCCCAGGTCGCCTGCTCGGTGGCGTCCTCTACACGGCGGGCGCGGATCGCTTCATCGGAAATCGGGTTAGCCCAGATATCGCGTGTGCCGGTAGGCAATGCCACCGCCACCGACCCCAGGAACTGCCCCGGCCCCTGCATGGCTTTTTGCAGGTTGGGCAAGCCCCAACCGCTGACCACGCCGGGCACTTGCGGGGTGCCTGGCGCGGCATCGTGCACCGGTTGCAGGTTGTCGTAGGTGCGACCGCCAGTCAGGGTGCCCACGGGCGTGTCCGGACCGTCCGGCGCTTGCAGGCTGGAAGTGGTCAGCAACACATCACGGGCCTGGCTGGCGGTCATGTAAGGGAAGCGCTGGATCACCAGCGCCAACGCCCCGGAGACGCTCGGCGCTGCGGCCGATGTACCGTTGGCATTCGGGATGATTTCACCTTCTGGCCCGGTGGACGGAATCCCCGAGACGCCCATCACGCACCACCACTTGGAGGTGCCGCAACGGTTGTAGACCTGCGCGCTGGTCTCGTCGTAACCGGTGATCGAGAGGAATTTGCCTTCGATGTCCGGCTTGAAAAACGGCAGGTTGGCGTTGGTGTCCGGGTTGGCACCGTGGCTGTCGTTACCCGCCGAGATGATCTGGATAAAGGTGTTTTGCCGCGCCGCGTCGGCCATGGCGTCCATCCAGGTTTTCTGCCCGGCGTGGGCCTTGTCCCAGAACGGGCGATAGGCAGCCTTCATGTCGCGCAAGTTGTCCGCCGCACTGTCGCCGACATCGCCGAAGTGGTTTTCTACGTCGTTGCGCGAGTTCTGCCCCCAGCTCTGGTTGACGATCGACACATTCTTCGCGGCCAGCGCGTTGTAGCTGGCCATGAACGCGTTGTAGTCCAGATCGTTGGAGCCCTGGAAGCGGTTGTCGTCGGTGCCGCCGGTATTGGCGACAAAAATATTCGCGTCAAACGCGATGCCGTGCATGCCGGTGCCGTTGCGGCTGGCGCCGAGTACACCGGACATTTCCGTACCGTGGCCGTCGTTAATGGTGGGGTCGTACTCACCGGAAATACTGAAGTGCTCGCCTTTTTGAAACTCGCCGTCCAGGGTGTCGTGGAGATAGCGCGGGTGGGTGGCGTAGTACTCGCCGGTGGACGTCACCGCCTGCACGCGGTCCTGGCCCTCGGCATTCTTGCCCTGGAACTCGAAGTGCTCGGTGAGAATGCCCGAGTCCAGCACGCCCACGTTCACACCTTTGCCGGTCATGCCCAAGGCATAGGCGTAGTACGCGTTGGTGCGGTCCAGGCCGGAGTTGACCTGGGCTTCGGGGGTTTTCCAGGTTTGCGCGTTGGCGCGCCAGTCACGGGTAGCGGCGGCCCAGGATTGGCCTGCGTTCAGCTGCGCGCTGAGGTTGCTGCTGACGCCCGGCTCTACGTAGGTGTAGGGCTTGGCAGCCGGCAGGTTGGCGAGGATAGCCTTGGAAAAATCGAGAATATTGGTGGTGTAACGTCCGCTGTTGCTGAAGAGCCGGCTGCGGTAGTAATCCAACCGCGAGGCGTAGTCCAGCGGGCGCTTGGTGTCGCCGAGCATGGCGCCGATGGTCAGGTTTTCGGGTTGCAGCTCGTAGTTTTGCTTGAGGGCTGAATCGAACTTGCCGGACTGTGCGGCGAAGTCCTTGGCGGCCAGATCGACGATGTCTGCGTAACCAAAGCGCAGGTTCTTGTAGACATCGGTGTTGGGACCAAACGATGCCACGGCTTTCCTGAAGGCCGACTCCAACACCTGGGCGGTGTAGGGGTTGCTGTCATCTGCCCAGGCCATTTGGCCCTGACCCAGCCATAAGGCCAGGCCGAGTGCGATGGGCGTGAGAGGTATCGACCTGAAACCTGAGGCGCGTTTACGTTGAGACAAAGTGGAGCCATTACCTGCTACTTCCATGTTCCTTTCCCTTTGGATATGTGCGTCGTCAATGAGCGATGTATCGGGCTTTTTGTAATAGGCAGGGTCACGCAGAAAACCCACACGGGTCTTCGAAACGTCGTCGAATCAATGAGGTGAATTTCCGACGGGGGTCACGCAATGTTCTTATGGTTTTTGCGGCGAGAAAAAATGTAACAAAATAATTACAAAGTCCACAAGCACCCACGGCGCTAAATCGCAGGCAAATGTCGCACATAACAAAAACCCCGGATTTCGCGAGAAATCCGGGGTGGTTCGTGGCATTTAGCCACCAACTACGACAGGGTCATGTTTTTACAGGTGGGACTCGGCGTACTCGGCCAGGATCGAACGAGGCACCCCTTGCAGCGCGATATGCACGCCGTTCGGGAAGTCCTTGAAGCGTTCCGTCAGGTAAGTCAGCCCGGAGCTGGTCGCGGACAGGTAAGGCGTGTCGATCTGAGCCAGGTTGCCCAGGCACACCACTTTGGAACCGGCACCGGCACGCGTGATGATGGTTTTCATCTGGTGCGGCGTGAGGTTCTGGCATTCATCGATCAAAATCAGGCTTTGCTGGAAGCTGCGGCCTCGGATGTAGTTGAGGGATTTGAACTGCAACGGCACTTTGCTGAGGATGTAATCGACGCTGCCATGGGTGTTTTCGTCATCCATGTGCAAGGCTTCGAGGTTATCGGTGATCGCGCCCAGCCACGGCTCCATTTTTTCTGCTTCGGTGCCGGGCAGGAAGCCAATTTCCTGGTCCAGGCCCTGCACACTGCGGGTGGCGATGATGCGGCGATAACGCTTGGTCACCATGGTCTGCTCGATGGCCGCGGCCAGGGCGAGGATGGTTTTCCCCGAACCTGCGGCGCCGGTCAGGTTGACCAGGTGGATGTCCGGGTCGAGCAGCGCATACAGCGCCAGGCTCTGGTAGATGTCACGCGGTTTCAGGCCCCAGGCTTCCTGGTGCAACAGGGGTTCCTGATGCAGGTCGAGGATCAGCAGTTTGTCGACCTGGATCTCTTTGATCCAGCCCACAAACCCCTGTTCGTCGATGATGAATTCATTGATATGCACGGCCGGCAGGTTGTCGGTCAGCTGTACCTGGTGCCAGGTGCGGCCGTGGTCCTGACGGGTTTCAACTTTGCTGACGCGGTCCCAGAACGAGCCGGTCATGGTGTGATAACCGCGCGACAACATCGACACGTCGTCAACGAGTTGGTCGGTACTGTAGTCCTCGGCAGCGATCCCACACGCTCGTGCCTTGAGGCGCATATTGATGTCTTTGGTCACCAGCACCAGGCGCAAGTCCTTGTCACGAGCGTGCAGGTCGATCAATTGGTTGATGATTTTATTGTCGTTCAGGTTTTCCGGCAGCAGGCTGTTGGGCTCGCTGCGCTTGTTCATCAGGATCGACAACAAGCCCTTGGGCCCGCTTTTGCCACGCTGGATCGGCACGCCGACTTCAACGTCCTCGGGCGAGGCTTCGCCCAGGGTCTTGTCGATCAGGCGGATGGCCTGGCGGCATTCGGCGGCAACGCTGTGGTGCCCGCTTTTGAGTTTGTCGAGCTCCTCAAGCACGATCATCGGGATGGCGACGTGGTGTTCTTCGAAGTTGAGCAGTGCGTTTGGATCGTGAATCAATACGTTGGTATCAAGCACATAAAGGATTGGCTGGTCGGAAGAAGGGTTACGTCCATGATCATCCATACTCGGTCACCTTTGTGGGAGCCAGTCGACGCAATACCTGGGCGGTGCTGCGCCTCGATTCGACCACCGACTGCACCGTAGTGACGTCAAGTGCAGTGCCCACATGAGGAGTCTTGGAAGACGCCACCTGTGTTGCAGGTTTCGGCGATCTGACTTCGTAATACCGCAAAAGCGATGACAGGAAAAAGCACTTTGACGCTTTTTTGAAGTTTATTTTTCAGGATGACGAATAGCACTAGCCGAGTGCCAGCCACCCCGTTAAAGTCGGAAGTCCGCCTGCATCGAAATGTCGCACAAAATCACCCCGAAAACGCCTCATCCCCAACAGGGCCGGGCACTTGCGCTTTTTCAGCGAAACGCCTCCCGGCAGTCCTGCCAACCCAGCCCACTTTGCGCCGTTGCCTGCAGCAACATCGGCAACGCGACCCGTGCCTTGTCCTGGGTGTCGTGAAACACAATCACGCCTTTGCGCCACAGCAACATCAACGTCAGCACCCGCTGCGCGGACTCATCAGCCTTGAGTTTGCCCGGTTCGTCCTGTGAATCGATGTCCCACAACGCCACCTGTAAACCTTGCGCCTGGAAGAAGCCCTGGCTGTCGGCGCGACGCTGGCCATAGGGCGGGCGAAACAGCGGCACGTAGTTTTCCGGCATCAGGTTCTGCGCCAGCGCAGCACTGCGGGTGATCGAGCTTTGCCAGTCGACCCAATGGCTGTGGGACCGGTACTGCCAACCCTGGGTGCCTACGCACTGGCCTTGGTACAGCGCCTGCACATCGGCGGCGGAACTGCGCTCCACACGGGTTTGCAGGCTGCTGCCGAGGGCGAAGAAAGTGGCGTTCATCTTTTGCTTGCGCAGGTAGTCGGTGAGCCAGTCGGTATTGCCGCTGACCGGCGCAGGGCCGCCGTCGAAGGTCAGCAGGAACAGGCGGTCGTTGAGTTCATCGCCATTGCGTTCGTGGTCGCCGAAACGCAGGACTTCACTGCTGATTTGTGGGAACAGTGCGGCTTTGCGCAGCAGTTCGTCGAGGTAGCGTTCGTGGAAATTATGGCTGGGGTTGGCCCAGCCTATATAGAAGGATTTGTCGCTGACCTGGAATTTGCCGGCTTGCTCGCGCAGGTCGTCCATGCTTTCGACCAGGTAGCAGAATGAGGCGTCTTCTTCGCAGCTTTGTTGGGCGAAGGTGTAGTTTTCCAACAGGCGCTGCCAGAGCTGGCGGCGCAGGTCGTCGATGGCGGCCAGGTTGATGATCTTCAGCCCCAGGCGTTGTTTGAGCGCGGCTTCGTCCTGGGCTTCGCTGGCGATTAAGCTGTGGGCGAACATCAGGATCTCGGCGCGAGAAGCGACATCGAACAGCGCGGGGCTGCTGAGCTTTTCGGGCCAGGTGGTGCGGTCCAGACTGGCTACGTCAACCGGCGCCGCCTGGGCGCCCAGGCACAGCAAACAAGCTGACAGTAAAAACGCAATTCGCACACGGGGTCTCCCTTTCCAGAGTTGTCGGGCACTATAGCCGATCGTCCGGGCTGGGTTATTGGGTTGGTGGGGATATCCGTTATGTGGGTGATGGCCGAGATGGAAGCCGAACTCAATCGAATGTGGGAGCGGGCTTGCCTGCGAGGGCATCAACCCGGCGTACCTGGCTGACCGAGTTGCCTGCATCGCAGGCAAGCCAGCTCCCACAGAAAAGCCAAGCACTGCGGTGCTGGCAGTTGAACTCGGTCAACGTGTGGGAGCGGGCTTGCTCGCGAAGGGGGTGGATCCGTCAGCTCATGGGTAGCTGGCACACTGCCTTCGCGAGCAAGCCCGCTCCCACATTTGGAGCCCAGCGCATCAGATAGAGGTGTGTTGCTGTGCGCTTGATCCGCTTCTACCACTCAGGTCGGCTACCAAGTCGCCGTGCTCTGCTTTTGATCTGACAGGCCCCGTCAACCACGCTGGCCGAACGCAGGCGAGGCGCCGGGTGGTGAGTGGTTACTTTTGGCTGGGCCGGCATTCCGGGCGTTTGCCAAAAGCGACCCGCCGTAAGCGCGCAACCACCAGCCGCCGTTACCGCAGCAACGGATACGCCCCCACAGCAGCCCCCTATCACCATCATAGGTGGAGTCAAACCCCGCGACCCCCTAGAATCCCCCCCACGATTACAGGAGCCAACTTCATGCTGATGGTGATTTCCCCCGCCAAAACCCTCGACTTCGAGTCCAAGCCGGTCACCCCGCGCTTCACCCAGCCGCAATACCTGGACCACTCCCAGGCGCTGATCGAACAACTGCGTGAACTGAGCCCTGCCCAAATCAGCGACCTGATGCACGTCTCCGACAAGATCGGCGGCCTCAACGCCGCGCGCTTCGGCAGCTGGACCCCAGCCTTCACGCCAGAAAACGCCAAGCAGGCCTTGCTGGCCTTCAAGGGCGACGTCTACACCGGCCTCAACGCCGAGACCTTCAGCGACGCCGATTTCACCTACGCCCAGGACCACCTGCGCATGCTCTCGGGCCTGTACGGCCTGCTGCGCCCGCTGGACCTGATGATGCCGTACCGCCTCGAGATGGGCACCAAGCTGGCCAACGCCCGCGGCAAGGACCTCTACGCCTTCTGGGGCACCCGCATCAGCGAGTGGCTCAACGAAGCGCTTGCCGAACAAGGCGATGACGTGCTGCTCAACCTGGCCTCCAACGAGTACTTCTCGGCGGTCAAACGCACGGCCCTGAACGCGCGGATCATCAACACTGAGTTCAAGGACCTGAAAAACGGCCAGTACAAGATCATCAGCTTCTATGCCAAAAAAGCCCGCGGCATGATGAGCCGCTTTGTGATCCAGGAGCGCATCAACGATCCGGCCAAGCTCAAGCAGTTCGATCTGCAGGGCTATCGCTTCAACGCCGAGCAGTCCAAGCCGGACAACCTGGTGTTCCTGCGCGATCACGCACCGGAATAAAGCCGTACCCGCTCTAAAAACACTGAAATCCAACTGTGGGAGCGGGCTTGCTCGCGAAGACTGGTCGAGTCAGAACATCGGTTACTGACAGACCGCCTGCGCGAGCAAGCCCGCTCCCACATTTTTTTGTGCGCATTTCAGGCCCACAATCGTCATTAATCTGGCGCCAAAAAATATCCTGTCGAATTCCTAACGAATCTTTCACTCGACATTTCTGAATTTTTTTCGTAGTGGCACCACTTTTTTAAAACACTAGTGGCACAAAACTATCCCTTCGTGCCAACTACCTGTAACTACTGGCCCAAATAGCAAGTGCTATCAATATAGTACCAGTGCCATCTTTTCTAATATTTCAAGAAATTTCCGAAAACAGGATGAGTGGCCAGGAACTTCACCCTAAAGCACCGCTCATACCACCGGTAACGAAATTCTCTGTTGCTGTAAGAGATGACTTACATGGCGACCAACGGAAGTAGCAAAGTTGTCACATTTAACTTTGACTCAGGGGTCATATTACAAACCGATTAGTTAAGCGCGGCGATAAGGATGCATTGCCACCCACTATAAGGCCAAGGCTCAGCTTCCCCTAATGGGTCAGTGAGACCACCCAAGGCATTGATACTTAAAGGCTTACAGCCTCTATCAAGGCTCTGCGGCACTGGCGCCAGGCCCTTCTCCCAGGAAGGCCGGCTGCATTACAGGGCAAGCCCCAATAACAAGGCCACGTTTCGCACAACTTGAGTGCAATAGTTAGTCACTCGTTATTCAACATGCCTGTACGCGGCAAGTCGGCGTCTATTCGCCCAACTTTCGCGGCATCAGTGACGCTTGCAAACATGAACTCCGGCCATCTAATTGGCATGATTAATATCGTCTTCAATGACAAAGAGGTAAATGCGATGCGCATCAGCATATTTGGTTTGGGTTACGTTGGCGCAGTGTGTGCCGGTTGCCTGTCTGCCCGTGGCCACGAAGTGGTCGGCGTGGACATCTCCAAGGAAAAGATTGACCTGATCAATGCGGGCAAATCGCCAATCGTTGAACCGGGTCTGGGCGAACTGCTGAGCCAGGGTATCGAGACCGGGCGGCTGCGCGGCACGACCAATTTCGCCGAGGCCATCCGCGATACCGACTTGTCGATGATCTGCGTGGGCACGCCCAGCAAGAAAAACGGCGACCTGGAACTCAACTACATCGAATCGGTATGCCGCGAGATCGGTTTTGTCCTGCGTGACAAAACCACCCGCCACACCATCGTGGTCCGCAGCACCGTATTGCCGGGCACCGTGGCCAATGTGGTGATCCCGATCCTCGAAGACTGCTCCGGCAAGAAAGCCGGCGTCGACTTCGGTGTTGCGGTCAACCCGGAATTCCTGCGTGAATCCACCGCCATCGCCGACTACGACCTGCCACCGATGACCGTCATCGGCGAGTTCGACAAAGCCTCCGGCGATGTCCTGCAGTCGCTGTACGAGGAACTCGACGCGCCGATCATCCGCAAGGACATCGCCGTTGCCGAAATGATCAAGTACACCTGCAACGTGTGGCACGCCACCAAGGTGACCTTCGCCAACGAAATCGGCAACATCGCCAAGGCCGTCGGCGTCGATGGTCGCGAAGTGATGGAAGTGGTCTGCCAGGACAAAACCCTCAACCTGTCCCAGTACTACATGCGCCCGGGCTTCGCGTTCGGCGGTTCGTGCCTGCCCAAGGACGTACGCGCCCTGACCTACCGCGCAGGCTCCCTGGACGTGGAAGCGCCGCTGCTCAACTCGCTGATGCGCAGCAACGAATCCCAGGTGCAGAACGCCTTCGACATCGTCGAAAGCCACGACAAGCGCAAAGTCGCCCTGCTGGGCCTGAGCTTCAAGGCCGGCACCGATGACCTGCGTGAAAGCCCACTGGTGGAACTGGCGGAAATGCTGATCGGCAAGGGCTACGACCTGAGCATCTACGACAGCAACGTCGAATACGCCCGTGTTCACGGCGCGAACAAAGACTACATCGAAGGCAAGATCCCGCACGTTTCGTCCCTGCTCAACTCGGACTTCGACGCGGTGATCAACAACTCCGACGTGATCATCCTTGGCAACCGCGACGAGAAATTCCGTGCCCTGGCGCATAACGCACCACACGGCAAGCAAGTGGTCGACCTGGTGGGCTTCATGTCCAAGGCCACCAGCGTGAGCGGCCGCACCGAAGGCATTTGCTGGTAACAGCAACAGCAAGTTCCGGGCTGCAAGCGTACCAATCCCCAGCGCTTGCAGCCTGGAGCCTTCTTCACCTTCGGATGACGCTTATGTCCAAGTTAAAACACGTACTGCTCCAATCCGCCGGCTGGCTGTTGTTTTTGAGCCTGCTGATGGGACTCGCCCTGCTGTTACCGGCGAGTACGTTCGACTCCGAGTCGAAGAATTTTATTTTCCTGATTGGCGCCGTCGGCATCTGGCGCTACTCGATGGGTGCTACGCATTTCTTTCGCGGCATGCTGTTCCTGTACGTGGTCTACCCACACCTGCGCCGCAAAGTGCGCAAGCTGGGCAAAGCCGCCGACCCCTCCCATGTATTCCTGATGGTCACAAGCTTTCGTATCGACGCGCTGACCACCGCTCAGGTGTACAGCTCGGTGATTCGCGAGGCCATCGAATGCGGCTTCCCGACCACCGTGGTCTGCTCGCTGGTGGAAATGAGCGATGAGCTGCTGGTGAAAAGCCTGTGGGAACGCATGAACCCGCCGGACCACGTGAAGCTTGATTTTGTGCGCATCGCCGGCACGGGCAAGCGCGACGGTCTGGCCTTTGGCTTTCGCGCCATCTCCCGCCACCTGCCGGATGACCGCGCCGTGGTTGCGGTGATCGATGGCGACACCGTGCTCGCCGAAGGTGTGGTTCGCAAGACCGTGCCGTGGTTCCAGCTGTTCGGCAATGTCGGCGGCCTGACCACCAACGAGTTCTGCGAAGTGCGCGGCGGCTACATCATGAGCGAATGGCACAAGCTGCGCTTCGCCCAACGCCACATCAACATGTGCTCCATGGCCCTGTCCAAGCGCGTGCTGACCATGACCGGGCGCATGTCGGTGTTCCGTGCCAGCGTGGTCACCGACCCAGGCTTCATCGCCGACGTTGAAAGCGACTCGCTGCAACACTGGCGCCTGGGCCGTTTCAAGTTTTTGACCGGCGATGACAAGTCCAGCTGGTTCAGCCTGATGCGCCTGGGCTACGACACGTTCTACGTGCCGGACGCCGCGATCAACACCGTGGAACACCCGCCGGAAAAGAGCTTTATCAAAGCCAGCCGCAAGCTGATGTTCCGCTGGTACGGCAACAACCTGCGCCAGAACTCCCGTGCCCTGGGCCTGGGTGTACGCCGACTCGGCCTGTTCACCAGCGTGGTGCTGTTCGACCAGCGTGTGTCGATGTGGACCTCCCTGCTTGGCCTGACGGTGGCCTTTATCGCCACCTTCAAATACGGCGGCGCATTCATCCTTGCGTACCTGCTGTGGATCGGCATCACCCGCCTGATCCTGACCCTGCTGCTGTCGTGCTCCGGCCACAAGATCGGCCCGGCCTACCCGGTGATTCTCTATTACAACCAGATCATGGGCGCGCTGGTGAAGATCTACGTGTTCTTCCGCCTTGATCAACAGTCCTGGACCCGCCAGGACACCAAACTGACCCGCGATTTGGCCAGCTTTCAACGTTGGTTCAACACCTGGTCGTCTCGGACCATGACCTTCTCCGCCGGCAGCATTTTCGTCGCCGTGTTGCTGATGATGGTCTGACCCTGCCAAGCCTGAATTAACTAGGAACTACACACCATGAATAGCCAAGTAAACGCCAACGTTGTCCACGAATCCGAAGCCCAGCGCCAACATGCCCGGGTGAAAATCCCGGCCAAGCTGCGCTTCTTCAACACCGACCGCACCCAGACCGAAGCACGGGTGATCGACCTGTCCGCCGGCGGCCTGGCGTTCACCGCCACTCAGCCGTTGACCGTCGGTGAAGTGCACAAGGGCCGCCTGCAATTTGTCATCGATAACCTCGGCCTGGCGATGGACGTAGAGCTGCAGATTCGCTCCTATGACCGCCAGACCGGCCGCACCGGTTGCCAGTTCCAGAACCTGGACGCCCAGGATATTTCCACCCTGCGCCACCTGATCACCTCGCACTTGTCCGGTGACATCGTGACCATGGGCGACGTGCTGGCGACCCTGCAGCGCGACAACTTCACCAAGGCGCGCAAGGTCAAGGACGGCGGCAGCAACATGAGCGCCGCGGGCCGCCTGCGCGCCGTTGTGTTCAGCGCAGGTATCTTCATCGTCGGCCTGGCAGCGTTCGGTTTCATCTTCAAATCGGTGTACGGCATGTACTTCGTCAGCCACGCTCAGGCTGGCCTCGTCAGCGTGCCGGGCATGAACGTGACCATGCCGCGTGACGGCACCGTGCAAAGCCTGCTCAAAGGTGACGCGGTCGCCGCCAAAGGCGCGCCACTGGCGACCTTCAGCACCAGCATGCTCGATGTGCTCAAGGGCCATCTGGACGAAGACCAACTGCAACCGGCCAAGGTTGAGGAGCTGTTCGGCAAGCAAATGACCGGCACCCTGACCTCGCCTTGCGATTGCGTGGTTGCCCAGCAACTGGTCGCCGACGGTCAGTACGCCAGCAAAGGCGATGTGATCTTCCAACTGGTGCCACGCGGCAGCCTGGCCAATGTGGAAGCGCGCTTCACCTACCGCCAGTTCGCCGACGTTCGCCCAGGCACACCGGTGAGCTTCCAGGTTGCCGACGAAGAACAGATCCGCACCGGCACCATCGTCAGCAGCACCAGCCTGAACAGCGCCGACCTGTCTTCCGACATCCGCGTGCAGATCAAGCCGGATGCGCCGCTGGACAGCACCTACGCCGGTCGCCCGGTAGAAGTGACCAGCGACCGCGGCCCATCGCTGAACTGGCTGATCGATAAAGCCACGGCTCACGGTCTGTAAGCGAGGACATGCCTGTGACGACTCCTATTCCGACTACTCCACAATCCTTGTGGGAGCGGGCTTGCTCGCGAAGGGATCAGCGCGGTATGCCTGATGTACCGCGTCGCCTGCTTCGCGAGCAAGCCCGCTCCCACATTGGATCTCTGTGCACACTGGCATTGGCGATCTCTTTGACTGGTTGCGCCGGCCTGCCCGACCAGCGCCTGGCCAACGAAGCCCTCAAGCGCGGCGACACGGTCACCGCCCAGCAAAATTACCAGCAGCTGGCAGACCTGGGTTACAGCGAGGCCCAAGTGGGCCTGGCCGATATCCAGGTGACCACCCGTGACCCCGAGCAAATCCGCCAGGCCGAAGCCACCTACCGCGCGGCCGCCGATACCTCGCCACGCGCCCAGGCCCGTCTGGGTCGCCTGCTGGTCGCCAAGCCCGGTGCCACCGAGGCCGAGCAGCACGAGGCTGAAGGCCTGCTGAAAAAAGCCTTTGCCAATGGCGAAGGCAATACCCTGATTCCGCTGGCGATGCTGTACCTGCAATACCCGCACAGCTTCCCCAACGTGAATGCCCAGCAACAGATCAGCAAGTGGCAGGCGGCGGGTTACCCGGAAGCAGGTTTGGCTCAGGTGCTGCTGTATCGCACCCAGGACACCTACGACCAGCATCTGGATGACGTGGAGCGCATCTGCAAGGCCGCGCTGAACACCACCGACATCTGCTACGTCGAGCTGGCCACGGTCTACCAGAAAAAAGCCGAGCCGGAAAAACAGGCCGAGCTGCTCAAGCAAATGGAAGCCGGCTACAGCCGTGGCACCGTCACCGCACAGCGTGTCGACAGCGTGGCCCGCGTGTTGGGCGATGCAACCCTGGGCAAGACCGACGAGAAAACCGCGCAAGCCCTGCTGGAAAAAATCGCCCCCGGCTACCCCGCTTCCTGGGTCAGCCTGGCGCAACTGCTCTACGACTTCCCGGAACTGGGCGACGTCGATCAAATGATGAAGTACCTGGACAACGGCCGCGCCGCCGACCAGCCGCGCGCCGAGCTGTTGCTGGGCAAGCTCTATTACGAAGGCAAGTGGGTCCCGGCAGATGCCAAGGCCGCCGAAGCACATTTCGAGAAAGCCGTGGGCAAGGAAGTGGCCGCCGATTACTACCTCGGCCAGATCTACCGCCGTGGCTACCTGGGCAAGGTCTATTCGCAAAAAGCCCTCGACCATTTGCTCACTGCTGCGCGCAACGGCCAGAACAGCGCCGACTTCGCCATCGCGCAATTGTTTTCCCAAGGCAAGGGCACCAAGCCCGACCCATTGAACGCCTACGTCTTCAGCCAGTTGGCTAAAGCCCAGGACACGCCAGAGGCCAATGACTTGGCCACGCAGCTAGAAGCCCCGCTCACGCCAGAGCAACGCGCCGAAGGCCAACGCCTGGTGCAACAGGAACTGGCCGCGCGCGGCACCCTGGCCCAGAGCACGCTGCAACTGCACGCCCTGCAAGAAGAAGACGGCGAGGAATCCCTATGAAGCTCAACCCATTCGTCAAGGCCGGCATCGGCCTGACCTTCGCCCTGCTGTGGTCGTGCCCGACCCTGGCCGCGCTGACCGAAGCCAAGAACTTCGGCCTGGAAGTCAAAGCCACCGCGCAATCGGAAGATGACCGCGACCTCGGCACGCAGAAAGGCGGCGACGTCAACGGCATCGGCCTTGACCTGCGCCCGTGGGTCTACGGCGAAAGCGGCGCGTGGAGCGCCTACGCCATGGGCCAGGCGGTCGTGTCGAGCGACATCATCGAGACCGACACGCTGCAACAGTCCTCCGATGACACCACCGAACAATCGAGCAACGACGACCGCAAAGCCAAAAAGAACTACCTGGCGCTGCGCGAGTTCTGGGTCGGCTACAGCGGCTTTACGCCCTACCCTGGCGAGATCCTCAAGTTCGGCCGCCAGCGCCTGCGCAATGACGACGGCCAATGGCGCGATACCAACATCGAGGCGCTGAACTGGACCTTCGACACCACCTTGCTCAAGGCCAACGTCGGCGCTGCCGAACGCTTCAGCGAATACCGCACCGACCTCAAGGAACTGTCGCCCAAGGACAAGGACCGCCAGCACTTCTACGCTGACGCCGCCTACCAGTGGACGCCGGGGCAGTGGATCGGCCTGCGCGGTCATCACACCCATGATGACGGCAAGCTCGATTACGCCGAACCGGGCGTAGCCACCGACCCGTTGGACAAGCGCGAAAACGGCGACCTGACCTGGCTCGGCATCGAAGCCAACAGCGACGCCTACAACTGGCGCAACACCAACACCGTCAACTACTGGGCCAGCGTCACCGGCATGAAAGGTGACCGCGACACGGTCAACGCACTCAACGCCGACGGCACCCGCCCCACCCAGGCCAAGCGCAGCGATGATGTGAGTGGCTGGGCGACTGACCTGGGCGTGCGCCTGCGCCTGGACCCGCAATGGCAAGTCGGCGCGGCGTACTCCCGCGCAAGTGCCAACTACGAGCAGAACGGCCTGCAAAGCAACCGTTCGAACTGGACCGGCACCCAGTCGCGCGTGCACCGCTTCGGCGAGGCGTTTCGTGGCGAGATGAACAACATGCAGTCCATGAGCCTGTTCGGTTCCTGGCAGCTGCGCGAGGACTATGACGCCAGCCTGGTCTATCACAAATTCTGGCGTGTCGACGGCAACAAACCGGTGGGCAGCAACGGCATCGATGCCGTGCAGAACAACACCGATGACGTGACCGGCGCGATCCTGTCCAGCACTTCCCTGCCGCTTGAAGACGGCAAGAAAGACCTGGGCCAGGAGATGGACCTGGTGGTCACCAAGTACTTCAAGAAAGGCCTGTTGCCGGCGGCGCTGAGCCAGTCGATCGACGAACCGTCGGCCCTGGTGCGCTTGCGTGCCGGTGTGTTCAAGCCAGGTGACGCGTATGGCAGCCAGGTCGACTCGTACATGCATCGCGCCTTTGTCGACGTGATCTGGAAGTTCTGATGGGAGCCTGCGCAATGATTCCTCAAAAAATGCTGGTTGCCGCGATGCTGATGGCCAGTGCCACAGCCTTCGCCGACACCCCGCAGCAGGGCAAGGCGCCGACCATCGCCAAAGAACTGCAACAGGCCAAGACCTACACCATCTCCAGCCCGCCGACCGCGCCGCTGGAAATGGCCAAGCCTGCGCTGCCGGACCTGTCGGGCTACACCGCCGCGGCGATGGAAAAGAAGATCGTCAGAAGCAAACCCGGCAAAGTCAGCATCCGCCGCATGATGCAGGAAGACGCGCTGAAGGACTTTATCGGCGGCGATAACAAGATGGCCGAATGGGTGGTGCGCCAGCACGGCATTCCTCAGGCGATCTTTGTCGACGACGGCTACCTGAACCTCAAGGACCTGCTCGGCAAAGTGCCCAAGCAATACCTGAGCGAAACCTCACCGGGTGTGTTTCTGGCCAAGCTGCCGATCGTGGTCGGGCGCAAGGGCATTCTGGAAATCGACAAGAAGACCCAGGAGCTGCGCCTGTCCCAGCAAGCCGGTTCGTTCCTGATCAACGACGGCCAGTTGTTTGTGCGTGACACAAAGATCACCGGCTGGAATGAAAAGACCAATGGCCCGGCGCTGTTTCAGTCGCCCAAGGAGTTTCGCCCGTTCCTGCTGGCCTGGGGCGGCACCGAGACTTACGTCGCCAACAGCAAAATGGCGAGCTTCGGCTACGCCAACAGTAAGTCGTACGGGGTGAGTATTTCCCAGTACACGCCGAACATGGCCAAGGTGCTCAAGCGCCCTGAGCCGACCGGCTGGATCGTCGATTCCGAGTTCTCGGACATGTGGTACGGCTTCTACTGCTACGAAACCACAGGCTTCGTGCTCAAGGGCAATACCTACAAAGACAACATCGTCTACGGCATTGACCCGCACGACCGTTCCCACGGCCTGATCATTGCGGACAACACCGTCTACGGCACCAAGAAGAAGCACGGCATCATCATTTCCCGGGAAGTGAACGACAGCTTCATCTTCAACAACCGCAGCTACGACAACAAGTTGTCGGGCCTGGTGATCGACCGTAACAGCGTGAACAACCTGATTGCCGACAACGAGATCTACCGCAACCACACCGACGGCATCACGCTCTATGAGAGCGGCGACAACCTGCTGTGGGGCAACAAGGTGATCAGCAATCGTCGCCACGGCATTCGCATCCGTAACAGCGTGAACATTCGCCTGTACGAAAACACCTCGATGGCCAACGGCCTGACCGGCGTGTACGGCCACATCAAGGATTTGACCGACACCGACCGCGACATCGCGCTCGACCCGTTCGACGCCAAGGTTTCGCTGATCGTGGTCGGCGGTGAACTGGCCGGTAACGGCAGCGGGCCGCTGTCGATCGACTCGCCCTTGAGTGTCGAGCTGTACCGCGTGTCGATGCTGGCGCCGACCAAATCCAGCGGCATCAGCTTCAACGGCGTGCTGGGTGATCGGCAGGAAGAAATTCTCGACCTGTTGGTGCGCCAACAGAAAGCCGTGCTGATCGACCCTGTCGAACGCCAGACCGAAATGCAGGACTGAGGATGACCCTTATGCACCCACACATGATCAAATTGCTGAGCCTCTCGGGTCTGACCCTCGGCCTGCTGGCGGCCAGCCAAGGCGTGCGCGCCGATGACGTCAAAGCGCCGACCTTTACCGCCGAACCGTGCTGCAGCCTGTGCCCCGCGGCCCATGACGCGAAGAACTACACCACGCGTTATCAGCAGAACTTCACCACCCTGGTGCAAGCCCAGGGCGACTGGCTGTTCCGTACCCAGGAAGACCTGCGCACCGAATTTGACACCAGCCCCGCCGGCTACAAACGCATGCAACAGCTGCACGATGCGTTCAAGGCCAAGGGCGTGGAACTGGTGGTGGTCTACCAGCCGACCCGTGGCCTGGTGAACCGCAACAAGCTCAACCCCGAAGAGAAAGCCAAGTTCGATTTCGACAAGGCACTGGGTAACTACAAAACCATGCTCGGCCGTTTCGCCAAGATGGGTTACGTGGTACCCGACCTGTCGCCGCTGACCAACGAGCAACTCCCGGATGAACTGCCGGCCCACGATTTCTATTTCCGCGGCGACCAACACTGGACGCCCTACGGTGCCCAGCGCACCGCGAAAATCGTCGGTGCCAAAGTGCGTGCGATGCCTGAGTTTGCGGACATTCCCAAGCGCGAATTCGAAACCAAGCGCTCCGGACGCATGGGCAAGACCGGTACCCTGCACAACATGGCCGGGCAACTGTGCGGCACCAGCTACGCGATCCAGTACATGGACCAGTTCACCACCGAGCCCAAGGGCGAAGCGGGCGACGGCGACTTGTTCAGCGATTCGGGCAACCCGCAGATCACCCTGGTCGGCACCAGCCACAGCGGCAAGAACTACAACTTCGCCGGCTTCCTGGAACAGGAAATCGGCGCCGACATCCTCAACGTCGCCTTCCCCGGCGGTGGCCTCGAAGGCTCGATGATCCAGTACCTGGGCAGCGACGAATTCCAGAAAACCCCGCCGAAAATTCTGATCTGGGAATTCTCGCCGCTGTACCGCCTCGACCAGGAGACCATCTACCGCCAGATGATGTCGCTGCTCGACAACGGCTGCGAAGGCAAGACCGCGCAGATGAGCGCCAGCACCACGCTCAAACCCGGCAAGAACGAATTGCTGGTCAACAGTTCGAACAAAGACCTGCGTAACAGCAGTCACCAGGTCGACATCCGCTTCGCCGACCCGTCGGTGAAAACCCTGCAAGCCACCCTCTGGTACATGAACGGGCGCCACGAGGACATCAAGATCGAGAAACCCGAAACATCCGATACAGACGGGCGTTTCGCCTTTGAACTGCGCACCGATGAAGACTGGGCCTCGCAGAACTTGCTGGCCGTGGAAGTGCAGGGTCCCGAAGCGGGCGCTGCCGCGCAGAAAGTCGAAGCGAAAATTTGCACACGCAACGTATTCCCTGCCGGTGGTCAACAGACCGCATCGGCCGGGCAATGAGGTTACCTATGCAGAAGTTATTGATTCCAACGCTGCTGGGCCTGGCGATGTTCGCCGGTTCAGTCAACGCCGCCGCGCCACTGCGTCCACCTCAGGGCTATTTCGCCCCGGTGGAAGCGTTCAAGACCGGCGACTTCAAGAATGACTGCGACGCCATGCCGGCGCCGTACACCGGCTCGCTGCAATTTCGCAGCAAGTACGAGGGTTCGGACAAAGCCCGTTCCACCCTGAATGTGCAATCCGAAAAAGCCTTTCGCGACAGCACTGCCGACATCACCAAGCTAGAAAAAGACACCAGCAAGCGCGTGATGCAGTTCATGCGCGACGGCCGTCCGCAGCAGCTCGAATGCACGCTCAACTGGCTGACCAGCTGGGCCAAGGCAGATGCGTTGATGTCCAAGGACTTCAACCACACCGGCAAGTCCATGCGCAAATGGGCGCTGGGCAGCATGGCCTCGGCCTATGTGCGCCTGAAGTTCTCCGACTCGCACCCGTTGGCCAACCACCAGCAGGAGTCGCAGGTGATCGAAGCCTGGTTCAGCAAAATGGCCGACCAGGTCGTCAGCGATTGGGACAACCTGCCGCTGGAAAAAACCAACAACCACTCCTACTGGGCCGCCTGGTCGGTGATGGCGACGTCCGTCGCCGTCAACCGTCGCGACCTGTTTGATTGGGCGGTGAAGGAATACAAGGTCGGCGCCAACCAGGTCGATGACCAAGGCTTCCTGCCTAACGAATTGAAGCGTCAGCAACGGGCGTTGTCGTATCACAACTACGCATTGCCGCCGCTGTCGATGATCGCAAGCTTTGCCTTGGTCAACGGCGTGGACTTGCGCCAGGAAAACAACGGCGCGCTCAAACGCCTTGGCGACAAAGTGCTGGCCGGGGTCAAAGACCCGGAGATCTTCGAGAAGAAGAACGGCAAAGAGCAGGACATGAAGGACCTCAAGGAAGACATGAAATTTGCCTGGCTTGAACCCTTCTGCACCCTCTACACCTGCGCCCCGGATGTGCTCGAACGCAAGCATGGCATGCAGCCGTTCAAGACCTTCCGGCTCGGCGGTGACCTGACCAAGGTCTACGACCCGACGCATGAAAAGGGCAACAAAGGAATCTGACGGAACCCGGTTACAAATGTGGGAGGGGGCTTGCCCCCGATAGCAGTGTGTCATTGAACACAGATGGCGGCTGTTAGACCGCCATCGGGGACAAGCCCCCTCCCACCGTTTGAGCCGGTTTCGTCAGTAGCAATGTTGTACGGCCTCCCCCGAAATCGTGGGGGGGTTTGGGGGGGCTCTGGCCCTTGACTGTCTGTTAAACATGGAGAGATCGGGATGGTTTTCTCGTCCAATGTGTTCCTGTTTCTGTTCTTGCCGATCTTTCTCGGCTTGTACTACTTGAGCGGGCAACGCTATCGCAACCTGCTGCTGCTGATTGCCAGCTACGTGTTCTACGCCTGGTGGCGAGTGGACTTCCTGGCGCTGTTCGCCGCTGTAACGCTGTGGAATTACTGGATCGGCCTCAAGGTCGGTGCAGCAGGCGTGCGCACCAAGCCGGCCCAGCGCTGGCTGCTGTTGGGCGTGGCGGTCGACCTGTGCATCCTCGGCTACTTCAAGTACGCCAACTTCGGCGTCGACAGCATCAACGTGATGATGAAGTCGGTGGGTCTGGAGCCGTTCATTCTCACCCACGTGTTGTTGCCGATCGGGATCTCGTTCTACATTTTCGAGTCCATCAGCTACATCATCGACGTGTACCGCGGCGACACCCCGGCCACCCGCAACCTCATCGACTTTGCGGCGTTCGTGGCGATCTTCCCGCACTTGATTGCCGGCCCCGTGTTGCGCTTTCGCGACCTGGCCGACCAGTTCAACAACCGCACGCACACCCTCGACAAGTTCTCCGAGGGCTGCACGCGGTTCATGCAGGGTTTCATCAAGAAGGTGTTCATCGCCGACACCCTGGCGGTGGTCGCCGACCATTGCTTCGCCCTGCAAAACCCCACCACGGGCGATGCCTGGCTGGGTGCGCTGGCGTACACCGCGCAGCTGTACTTCGACTTCTCCGGCTACAGCGACATGGCCATCGGCCTGGGCTTGATGATGGGTTTTCGCTTCATGGAAAACTTCAAGCAACCGTACATCAGCCAGTCGATCACCGAGTTCTGGCGTCGCTGGCACATCAGCCTGTCCACCTGGCTGCGTGACTACCTGTACATCACCCTGGGCGGCAACCGCAAAGGCACGCTGATCACCTACCGCAACCTGTTCCTGACCATGCTGCTCGGTGGTCTGTGGCACGGTGCGAACATCACCTACATCGTGTGGGGCGCCTGGCACGGCATGTGGCTGGCGATTGAAAAAGCCATCGGCCTCAACACCGCGCCGCGCAGCTTCAACGTGGTGCGCTGGGCCTTCACTTTCCTGCTGGTGGTGATGGGCTGGGTGATCTTCCGCTCCGAGAACCTGCACGTCGCCGGCCGTATGTACGGCGCAATGTTCAGCTTTGGCGAATGGTCGCTGTCGGAACTCAACCGCGCCAGCCTCACCGGCCTGCAAGTGGCAACCCTGGTGGTGGCGTACGCAACGTTGGCGTTCTTCGGCCTGCGCGATTTCTACACCAACCGCCCTGCCGAGAAAGCCAAGCCGGCCGACCCGAGCCTGATCAAGGCCGTGCCGGGCGACAACCCGGACAGCATCCACCAGCCAGGTTTCACTGTCGGCCAGGACGCCGCCGTGCAGCCGGCCTACTGGACCGCTGACTGGCCACGCTACGCCATGCGCGGCGCTGTACTGCTGCTGTTCGTGGCGTCGATTCTGAAACTGTCGGCGCAGAGTTTCTCGCCGTTCCTTTACTTCCAATTCTGAGGGGAGCCGACCATGACCCGTTCATTCCGCGTCCTCTATATCGCGCTGTTTCTGCTGGTGCTGCTGGCCCTGGGCGCCTGGTCGATGCGCAGCTTCTTCAGCTTCAGCACCAACGCCGACGCGACCGTGCTTAACGGCCGCTGGACCAAAGCCGTCGAGACGCACTACGACGACCAGTTCCCGATCAAGCGCATCGGCACCAACCTGTGGGCCGCGCTGGACTACAAGCTGTTCAACGAAGGCCGCCCTGGCGTGGTGCTGGGCCGCGATCACTGGTTGTACAGCGACGAGGAATTCAACCCGATCGTCAACGAAGACCAGAACCTGCAAGGTAACTACGCGCTGGTCGAAGGCGTGCGCCAGAAGCTCAAGGCTCAGGGCATTGAGTTGGTCATGGCGATTGTGCCGGCCAAGGTGCGCCTGTACCCGGAACACCTGGGCGAAGTGAAACCGGCGAGCATCCACGCCAACCTGTATGAGGACTTCCACGCCCGTGTCGCCGCCGACAAGATCATCGCGCCCGACCTGCTTGGCCCGCTGCAACAGGCCAAGCTGGGCGGCACGCAAGTGTTCCTGCGCACCGACACCCACTGGACCCCGGACGGCGCCGAAATTGCCGCCAAGCAACTGGCCAAGGTGATCACCGAAAAGGCCCCGCTCAGCGGTGAGCCGCAGCGCTTTGTCACCGAAGCCGAAAAAACCGAGCCGCATAAAGGCGACCTGCGTCTGTTCCTGCCGCTGGACCCGCTGTTCGAAAACCTGATGCCGCCCAAAGAGCCGCTGCAAAAACGCGTCACCCACCTGGCTGAAAACAAGGGCGACGATGGCCTGTTCAGCGACAGCGAAACCCCGGTGGCACTGGTCGGCACCAGCTACAGCGCCAACCCTAACTGGAACTTCGTCGGCGCCCTCAAGCAAGCCTTGCACAGCGACGTCATCAACTACTCCGAAGACGGCCACGGCCCGATTCTGCCGATGCTCAGCTACCTCAAAAGCGACGACTTCAAGAACAGCCCGCCACAGGTGCTGATCTGGGAGTTCCCTGAACGTTATCTGCCCGTCAACAACGAAATCGGTGATGCCGACCCGCAGTGGGTTGCGCAGCTTAAACAAGCCGGTTCGCGCCTACAGAACATGGCACTGAACACCCCAGCTAAAACCCAAAAATCCGAGACGCCCGACCGGGCGCAAAACTGAAAGAGAGGTAACTCACATGACTTTCACTACTACTCCGCGTCGTCTCGCCAAGACCCTGGCCATTGCTGCCGGCTTGAGCTTCGTATCGATGTCCGCCTTCGCCGGGGGCGACGCCGCCCTTTACGGCCCAACCGCGCCGAAAGGCTCAAGCTTTGTACGTGTGTACAACGCCAGCAACCAGGAAGTCAGCGCCACCGTCGGCGCCACCAACCTGAGCGACGTTGCGCCACTGGCCAGCAGCGATTTCAGCTTCATGCCCGGCGGTGACTACAGCGCCAAGGTCGGCAGCCAGACCGTGCCGGTCAAACTCGCCGCCGACCACTACTACACCCTGGTCAACAGCGGCAGCGGCCAGCCCCAGCTGATCGAAGAACCGCCGTTCAAGAACAAGCAGAAATCCCTGGTACGCGTGCAGAACCTCAGCGACAAGGCTCTGACCCTGAAAACTGCCGACGGTAAGACCGATGTGGTCAAGTCGGTGGCCGCCAAGGGCCGTGGCGAGCGCGAAATCAACCCGGTGAAGGTGAGCCTGGCGTTGTATGACGGTGACAAGAAAGTCGGCGATGTGAAGCCGGTGGCGTTGGAACGTGGTGAAGCGGCGGTGCTGTATGTCACCGGCTCGGGTTCGAGCATTTCGCCAGTCTGGGTGAAACGCCCAGTTTCGACCCGCTAATGATTTCTCTGTGGGAGCCGGGCTTGCCCGCGATGGCATCACCTCGGTGTCACTGACAGACCGAGTTGCCTGCATCGCAGGCAAGCCAGCTCCCACAGAGACCGAGACAAAAACAAGAGTGGAACGACAAACCTTCGTAGCTCTGACCCAAATCGATTCAAGGAGAAACCCCCATGATTCCAGTAATCCTTTCCGGTGGTAGCGGCTCACGTCTTTGGCCGCTTTCCCGTAAACAGTTCCCTAAGCAATTCCTGGCCCTGACCGGCGAGCACACCCTGTTCCAGCAAACCCTGGAGCGTCTGGTGTTCGAAGGCATGGACTCCCCTATCGTGGTCTGCAACAAGGACCACCGTTTCATCGTCAACGAGCAACTGAGCACGCGTAAGCTCGAATGCCAGCGCATCCTGATGGAGCCGTTCGGTCGCAACACTGCGCCGGCCGTGGCCCTGACAGCGATGATGCTGGTCAACGAAGGCCGCGACGAGCTGATGCTGGTGCTGCCGGCCGACCACGTGATCGACGACCAGAAAGCCCTGCAACGCGCCCTGGCCCTGGCCACCGTGGCCGCCGAGCGTGGCGAGATGGTGCTGTTCGGCGTACCGGCCACCCGTCCGGAAACCGGTTATGGCTACATCAAGTCCACCAACGATTCGCTGCTGCCCGAAGGCGTGAGCCGCGTTGAACAGTTTGTCGAAAAACCCAATGAAAAACGCGCCGTCGAGTTTGTCAAAAGCGGCGGTTACTTCTGGAACAGCGGCATGTTCCTGTTCCGCGCCAGCCGCTTCCTCGAAGAGCTGAAAAAACACGATCCGGACATCTACGACACCTGCCTGTTGACCCTGGAACGCAGCGAGCAGACCGCCGACACCGTGACCTTCGACGAAGCCACCTTCGCCTGCTGCCCGGACAATTCCATCGACTACGCCGTGATGGAAAAAACCCAGCGCGCCTGCGTGGTACCGCTGAGCGCCGGATGGAGCGATGTAGGTTGCTGGGCCTCGCTGTGGGCGGTCAACGACAAAGACGTCCACGGTAACGTCAGCAAAGGCGACGTGGTGATCCAGGACAGCCGCAATTGCATGATTCACGGCAACGGCAAGCTGGTGTCGGTGATCGGCCTGGACAACATCGTGGTGGTGGAAACCAAGGACGCGATGATGATTGCCCACAAGGACAAGGTCCAGGGCGTCAAGCAGATGGTCAGCACCCTGAACGACCAGGGCCGCAGCGAAACCCAGAACCACTGCGAAGTCTATCGTCCGTGGGGCTCTTACGACTCGGTGGACATGGGCGGCCGCTTCCAGGTCAAGCACATCTCGGTCAAGCCGGGCGCGTGCCTGTCCCTGCAAATGCACCACCACCGCGCCGAGCACTGGATCGTGGTCAGCGGCACGGCCGAAGTCACGTGTGACGAGAACGTGTTCCTGCTCTGCGAGAACCAGTCCACCTACATCCCGATCGCCTCGGTGCACCGCCTGCGCAACCCGGGCAAGATCCCGTTGGAAATCATCGAAGTGCAATCGGGCAGCTACCTGGGCGAAGACGATATCGAGCGGTTCGAAGATATCTACGGACGCTCCACCCCGGTAGAACGTGGCGTGTCGGTGAAAACTATCGCGCAGTAAAACAGTCGTAGAAAGAAGCCCTCATCCAGCCCATTGCGTCCCCTATCCGCAGTGGGTTGGGTGGGGGCTTTTTTTGTGGGTTTTGGGGGGAATGTGCAGGCCTCATCGCAGGCAAGCCAGCGCCCACAGTTAACCGCATTCCAGCGGGTGTACCCGGTCAACTGTGGGAGCTGGCTTGCCTGCGATGGCGTCCGAAAGCACACCAAGACTCATGCACTGAACACCAGAGCTACCTGAACGGGACCAGCCTTCAATGGGCTAAGAACGGTTTGGTCTTGGTCGGGGCGTGCACCGAAGGATTGCAGGCGGATTCTTTTGCTCAGGCAGTCAGTCATCGGGGGCAAGCCCCCTCCCACCTTTTGATTGGTGAATGCAGTCCAAGGTGGGCGCTGGCTTGCCTGCGATGGCGGCCGCCCAACCAACACACCGCTCAAGCTCGCCAATCCCACCTACGCTTAAGTTAGGATGCTCGTTCCCTATTCGAGGTGGTCTCCATGTTCTTCGGCGTTCTCCTGATCATCACCTGGCTGATCCTGCTGCTGCGCTACCCGGCCAAGGCGTTGCCGGTGTCGCTGGCGGCCGCCGTCGGCCTGGGCTGTGTGGCGATTTGGGTAGTGTGGCTGGACAGCCGCGAAGCCTCGCAACTGTCGCGCCTGGAACTGCGCATCAGCTATGCGCCGCAGGAATGCCCGCCAGATCGACCGCTCAAACTGGTCCTGAGCAACGGCAACGACGTACCGCTGACCGAACTGCGCTGGCGCGTTGCAGCCTATGCGCCGGGCGACTCCGTCAACCTGGCCGACAATGTCTACGCCGCCCCACGCTATCGCGGCCCCGGCGAGCTGCAGGCCGGCGCCACCTGGGACGACTGCCTGCCCACACCACCGCTGCGCCCCGGCTACCGCCCACAAACCCTGGAATTTCGCGCCGAGCACCTGCAAGGCAGTTTCTCGGACTGACAAAGGATTGATTCATGCCCACTGTACTGATCACCGGCTGCTCCAGCGGCATCGGCCGCGCCCTGGCCGATGCCTTCAAAACCGCAGGCTATGAAGTGTGGGCCAGCGCCCGCCAGCCTGATGATGTCAGCGCCCTGGCTGCCGCCGGTTTCAAGGCCGTGCAACTGGACGTCAACGACGCCATGGCGCTCAAGGCGCTCGCCGAACAGATCGGCGGGCTGGACGTGCTGATCAACAACGCCGGTTATGGCGCCATGGGCCCGCTGCTCGACGGCGGCACCGAGGCCATGCAACGCCAGTTCGAAACCAATGTGTTTTCCATCGTCGGCGTGACCCAGGCGCTGTTTCCTGCGCTGCGTCGCGCCAAAGGCCTGGTGGTGAACATCGGCAGTGTCTCCGGCGTCTTGGTGACACCGTTTGCCGGCGCCTACTGCGCCTCGAAAGCGGCAGTGCACGCGCTGAGCGACGCACTGCGCATGGAGCTGGCGCCCTTTGGTGTGCGCGTGATGGAAGTGCAGCCGGGCGCTATCGACACGCACTTTGCGAAAAACGCCGGCGCCCAGGCCGAGCTGTTGATCAACGAAAAATCGCCATGGTGGCCGTTGCGCGAAGGCATTCGTGCGCGCTCCCAGGCCTCGCAGAACAACCCGACCTCAGCCGAGCAATTCGCGGCGCAGGTGTTAAAGGCGGTGCAACAGTCAACGCCGCCAAGGCTGCTGCGCGCGGGCAATGGCTGTCGGGCGCTGCCACTGATGGCGGCCCTGGTGCCCAAGGCCCTGTTGGAAAAAGTGTTGAAGAAGCGCTTCGGCCTGTCGGGCTCGCTCTAGCCTTTCATGAAATCAATAAACGCCCGCACCTTGAGCGGCAAATGCCGGGTGTCCGGGTACATCGCGTAGATCCCCTGTGGCGCAAAGCGATGGTCCGCCAACAAGCGCACCAAGCGCCCCGCCGCCAGGTCATCCTGCACCAACCATTGCGGCAGCACCGCCACGCCGTGGCCGCGCACGGCAAACGCCTGAAGCACGGCCGCACTGTCGGCCACCAGCGCAGTCGGCCCGGCACGGTATTGATGCTCGCCGCCGGCCGGGTCGGTCAGGCTCAGTTCGGTCAAACGGCCATGGCCCAGCTTGGGCACCTGTTCCAACGCATCCAGCGTTTGCACCTCGGCAAACTCGGGCGCCGCCACTGCAAACACCTCAAAGGTCGACAACTGCACCGCACGGTGGTTGGAGTCGAGCAGGCGACCCAGTCGAATCGCCACATCAAAGCGTTCGGAGATCAAATCGGCGTGGGTCGAGGAGGTGGACAAGTGAATGTTCAGGTCCGGGTGCAAGCGGCGAAAGGCTTCCACCGCCGGAGCAACCACTGCCAGCGCGTATTCCACCGTGGTGGTGATGCGCAACGTGCCTTTGAGCTGGGCATGCTCGGAGCGCGCCTCCTCCACCGCCAGGCGCGCTTCTTCAAGCATGCGTGTGCAGCGCAGGTAAAAGCGCTCGCCGGCATCGGTCAGCGCCAGTTGGCGGGTGTTGCGGGTCAGCAGGGTCACGCCCAGCTCCGCCTCCAGGCGCTTGAGGTTGAAGCTGACCACGGCGCGGGTCTGGCCCAGCAAATCGGCCGCTGCGGTAAGCGAACCGGCCTCTACTACAGCCTTGAAGGTGTCGAATCGGTCCAGGCTGACCATCGGCCACGCCCTCCTTTGTCAAAATATTTTTGACAAACTAACAGGCAAACCGGCGTAGCCCAAACCCTGCCGGCGGCCTACCCTGCGCGCTTCATTCGCAGGATCGCGTCCATGACCTACCGCTCGAAAGTCGCCTGGATCTTTTTATTCGGCTTTGCCCTGGACCTGGTGAACATGTTCGTCGCCACGGTCGCCTACCCGGACATCGCCCGCGAACTGCACGCCTCGGTCACGCAATTGGCCTGGATCAGCAACGCCTACATGCTTGGGTTGACCGTGATCATTCCCCTGAGCGTGTGGCTGGCGGCACTGATGGGCGAGCGAACGCTGATCGCGGCGAGCCTGCTGTTATTCGCGGGGGCTTCGCTGATGGTCGGCCAGGCGAGTTCGATCCAAACCCTGATTGGCTGGCGGGCGCTGCAAGGCTTGGGCGGCGGACTGCTGATTCCCGTGGGTCAGGCCATGGCCTACCGGCACTTTCCAGCGGCAGAACGCAGCCAGTTGACGGCGCGGGTGATGTCAGTGGCGCTGCTGGTGCCGGCGCTGTCGCCGGCCCTTGGCGGGTTGATTGTCGACAGCCTGTCGTGGCGCTGGATCTTCTATGCCAACCTGCCGCTGGCGTTGATCACTTTGCTGCTGGCACTGCTGTGGATAAAACCTGACGCGCCTGCCACGGAGCGCCCGGCCCTGGACGTGGGCAGCATCTTCAAGCAGATCCGTAGCCCGATGCTGCGCGTGGCGATGTTGGTCTATCTGTTCATCCCCGGCGTCTTTATCGGTACCAGCCTGATCGCCATCCTCTACCTGCGCGGCCTCGGCTATGACGCCACGCAGACCGGCGCGCTGATGCTGCCGTGGGCACTGGCGTCGGCGCTGGCGATTTTCCTGAGCAAAACACTGTTTAACCGCTGCGGCCCCAAACCCTTGCTGCTGGCGGGCATGGCGTTGCAATGCATCGGCATCCTGTTGCTCAACCAACCCGCCTGGGTGATTGCGGCCTATGCCTTGATGGGCCTGGGTGGCAGCTTGTGCAGCAGCACCGCGCAGACGCTGGCGTTTCTCGACATACCCGCAGAACGCATGGGCCATGCCAGCGCCCTGTGGAACATCAATCGGCAAGTGAGCTTTTGCCTCGGCGCGGCGGCGCTCAGTGCGCTGTTGTCGGCCTTGGATTCCTTCGCCATAACCTTCACGATAGCGGCAGCCCTGACACTGCTGCCCCTTTTTGCAGTGCTGCGCCTGGACGCTTCCAGAGTACGGACACTGCTTCACCCAGCCAACGAGCCCAGCCATGATTGATTACAGCGATTTTTTTGAAGAAGTGATCCAGACCCATGTCGAGATCGAGCAATGGTTTGCCGGCGTTGCGCCTGAAGGCACACTGCAAACGTTGCTGGCGCGCTTCTCACCCGACTTCAGCATGATCGCGCCCGCCACCGGTACGCGGGTAAATGCGGCCGGGGTGAAGGCACTGTTTACCCGCCTTGGCGGTATGCGCCCGGGCTTGAAAATCACCTTGAGCGAGATGACCGGGATCGACCGCCATGCACGCGGCGCCACGGTGACCTACCGCGAACACCAGATCGATGACAGCGGCACGCAGACTGATCGACGCGCCACCGTGGTGTTCGAAAAGCAGGCCAGTGGCGCCTTGCTGTGGCGCCATCTGCACGAAACCTTTATCAAGGCTTAACAGGGTCAAAACTATGGGAGCGGGCTTGCTCGCGAAGGCGGTGGAACAGTCAACACTTGCTTCAACTGACACTCCGTCTTCGCGAGCAAGCCCGCTCCCACATAAGCCTGCTCCGGCCGTTAGTGTTGCGTTGGGTTGACGATGACGGTGCAAGTAATGCCCGCCGCCAACAGCACGCCGTCGGGCACTTCATCAATGTGAATGCGCACCGGCACGCGCTGGGCCAGGCGCACCCAGTTGAAGGTCGGGTTCACATCGGCGATCAGTTCGCGGCTCTCGGGGTTATCGCGGTCGTAGATGCCGCGCGAGATGCTTTCCACGTGCCCCTTGAGCGTCTCGCCACTCATCAATTGCATATCGGCCTCATCACCAACTTTGACGTGGGGCAGCTTGGTTTCTTCAAAGAAGCCATACACCCAGAACGAATTCATATCGACCACGGCCATTTTTGCTTCGCCGATGCGCGCGTAATCGCCCCGGTGCACGTTGAGGTTGGTGACGTAGCCGTCCACCGCCGCCACCACTTGAGTGCGTTTCAAATTCAGCTCAGCCGCTTCCAACTGCGCCAGCGCGTGTTGGTAATCGGCCAACGCCGAGTCGGCGATGTTGCTCGCGTCGTCGCGGTTTTCCTTGGAGATCACCAGGGCGTCGAGGTCGGCGCGGCGGTGCGCGTTGACCTTGCGCATCTCCCACGTGGCCTTGCGCGAAGCCACCAGCGACTGCGCCTGCTTGACCGCGATGCGGTAGTGCTCGGGGTCGATCTGCATCAGCAGGTCGCCCTTCTTCACCAACTGGTTGTCACGCACCGGCACCTCCACCACTTCACCGGTGACGTCGGCCGCCACGTTGATGATGTCGGCGCGCACACGACCGTCGCGGGTCCACGGGGTCTCCATGTAGTGCACCCACAGCGTGCGGCCAATCCAGATCGCCAAAGCCAGTACCAGCAAGGTCGCGAGCAGGCTGAAAAACTTTTTCATCGGGGCATTCTCAACGGTAGACGGTCAGCGCCAGGGCGCCGAACAAGCAGACGAACAGGCTCAGGCGCAGCAACGCCGGGTGCCAGAAAAAACGGTACAGGTCGAACCCGGCCAGGAAGCGGTCCAAGGCCCAGGCCAGCCCTGCGGCGATAAAAAACATCAGGGTCATGGTCGGCATGTAAATGCCGTGGAATGCGATTTCACGAGGCATTCGGGGATCCTTTGAGGGCAGCCAGGGGCGATTGCGGGTCCAGCAACGACGTACGGATAAAGTGCAGGTAGCTTTTCACCCGGCGCAACGCCGAGGTGTCGAAGTGCGGGGCGAAGGGTTCATCGGTGGCTTGCACGCGGCTGATCGCATGGTCGACGGCAATCAACCCGCGCTCCAGGTTGCTGGCGCTTGGTTGCAGGAACAGCCGCACCAGCGAGCGGCCCATCACGCGGATCGCCTGGCGCCAGGGTTGCGACTCGGCATACGCCGGGTGCACCGGCAATATCGCCTGCTCCTTGCGCAACTCGATGATCGCGTGGCCGACTTCCAGCACCACGAACATCCAGCGCAGCAAGTCGCGTTGCACGTTTGGCTGGCCGACGGCGAGGCCGTAGGCCTGGTGCAGCAGGTCGCGGGTGCGGCTTTCAAAACTCGACGCCAGACCCTTGAGCTTGCCGCTGATGGCGTACACCACCTGCTCACGCAGATCCTGTTCCAGGCGGCGCCATAACCAGCGGCTGTTCGGCGGCAGGATAATCGCGCCAGCTGCCGCGCACACCAGCATGCCAATGACCATGGCGATGTAGTCATTGATAAAGCTGTAAGGGTTGTAGACCGTGAGGTTGTCCGGCACCGAGCCGGTGCTGAAAAAGATCAGCAAGCCTACGCCGACGCCGGCGTATCGCGGGCGGGAGGCGAGGAACGAACCGAAGATAATCACCGGCGCAAGCATCATGCACAGCAGCGGGAAGCCGTCGATCCACGGGAACACAAAGAACATTTCGACGAAGCCCACCAACGCGCCGATCAAGGTGCCGCAAGCCATCTGGAAGGCCATGCGTTTCGGGTTGGGCGTGGCGGCGGACAGGCCGACGGTGGCGGCGGCGATCAGGGTCATGGTCGCGCCGCTGGGCCAGGCGGTGGCCACCCAGTAACTGCCCAGCACGATCAGGATAAAGGACGCACGAATCCCTGAAGCGGCGCAGGCCAGCCAGTTGGTTTTCGGCGTGTAGGCTTCGCTCCATCGCTCGCGCTCATGGCTGTGATCGGCCAGTGATGCGTGGGTCTGCGCGTAGTTGTGCAGGTCATCGACAAAGCGGTAAAGCAACTCGTAGGCGGTATGAAAATCCAGCTGCTCGGCTTCGCTCGGATTGCCCTGCTGAAAATTCGCACGCAGGCTGCGCACCTTGGCGGGCAGTCCATCCTTATAGGCGCTCAATTGATTGACCAGGCGCGCCGCGTCGGGGCTGGTGAGCGCACGGCCGGAGAAACCGTCAAGGACTTCGGCCAGGTCTTGCAGGCCGGGCTTGATGGCCGCGGCAACGTGATCGGCTGCATCCGTGCGCAGCCGCTCAAGCAACTGGTGCAAGGCGTTGAAGCGCGTGGTGATGCTCATGAATTCGCTGTTGAGGCGACTCAACCGGCCATTGCGCCGCCGCATGTGCGGGTCTTCAAATACGGTAACGCTGCGCAGCCCTTCCAGGCCCACGGCCTCGGCGATAAAGCGCACATTGCTGGCCTCGAACCCTTCACGCTGGCTGCGCCCACGCAGGCCGTCGGTGACAAACAGCGCGAACACGCCGAAGCGCTGGTACAAGGCGTTGCGCATCGCGGCGCTGCTGGTTTGCGGCAGGATCGCGGCGCTGACCAACGTCGAGCACAGTATTCCCAAAGAGATTTCCAGCACCCGCCACACCGCCGCCATAAAGGCCCCGTCCGGGTGCGCCAGCGCGGGCAAACCCACCATCGCCGCGGTGTAACCCGCCAGCACAAACCCATAGGCGCGAAAGTTGCGATTACGCGTCGCACCGGCCGTGCAAATGCCCACCCAGATCGCCAACGCGCCGAGGAACAATTCGGTGTTCTGCGCAAACAAAGCGATCAACAAGACCATCACCGCCGACCCCGTCAGGGTGCCCAGGAAGCGGTAAAAACTCTTGGCGAAGACCTGGCCGCTCTGCGGTTGCATCACGATAAACACAGTGATCATCGCGGTGCGCGGTTGCGGCAGTTCCAGGCGCATCGCCAGCCACAGTGTGAGGAACGCGGCGATCAGCACCTTGAAGATATAGACCCAGGTCACGCCATCGCTGCGTGCCCAGTCGAAAAAACCACGGCGCCACTCCAGGGAGTGCAACCAGCGCAGCGGTGCAGGCAAGGGCGTCATCAAATCCTACTCAGTGATCAAACACGGCAAGCGCCGCCGGGGTTTTGCTCGGGAGGGTCCTGGTGTCTGGCGGCACATCGTTGCCGGCGCCGAGCCCGCCGCCCAGGGCGGTGACCAGTTCGGCGTGGGCACTCAGGCGTGCGGCCTGCACCTGTTGCTCGATTTGCTGCTGGCGGAACAGCAAGGTCTGGGCGTTCAGCACGTTGAGGTAATCGGTGAGGCCGCGCTGGTAGGCGATCATCGCGATGTCGTAGGTTTTCTGCGCAGAGGCCACGGACTGCGCAGCGAAGGACGCTTGCTTGTCCATCGATTCGCGACGGATCAACTGGTCGCTGATGCCCTTGAGCGCGTTGACCAGCGTCTGGTTGTACTTGGCCACGGCCAGGTCATAACCGGCGCTGGCTTCGCCCAGTTGCCCACGCAAACGACCGCCGTCGAAGATCGGCAAGGTGATCGCCGGGCCGACGTTGTAGTTGAGTTTCTCGCCACTGAGAAACCCCAGCATGGCGCCGCCGGTCGCCATGTAGCCGAGGCTGCCGACCAAGTCGACGTTGGGATAGAACCCGGCATGCGCCACATCGATGCCACGCGCTTGCGCGGCGACTTGCCAGCGGCTGGCGACCACGTCCGGGCGCTGACCGAGCAATTGCGCCGGCAAGCTCGACGGTAATTTCAGCGGCGCGGCGAGGGACAAACTCGGGCGTTGCAGTTGCGCGCCCTCGCCCGGACCTTTGCCCGCCAAGGCAGCCAACTGGTTACGGCTCAGGGCGATTTCCTCGTCCAGCGCGTCGAGCTGGCGATGGGTCTCCGGCAACGGCGTTTCGGCCTGGCTGACGTCGAAGTGCGTGCCGATCCCGGCGTTCAGGCGTTTATTGGCCAAGTCGAGAATCTGCTGTTGCTGGGCCAGGGTGGCGGCGACGATGTCGCGGTTGGCGTAATGCAACGACAACTGGATGTAGGCGCGCACCACGTTGTTCTGCAATTCGAGCTGGGCCTGGCGCGCTTCGGCGGCGCTCATATGCGCCAGGTCGACGGCGCGTTCGCTGGCGTTGCTTTCGCGGCCCCACAGGTCAAGGGCATAGCTCAGGCCCAGGGACGAATTGTTGTCCCAGGTGGTTGTTCCGCTCAACTCGCCGGGGCCGTAGAACTGATCCTTCGGCCAGTTGTGGCGTTTGAGGGTGGTGTCACTGTTGATCTGCAACGACTCAGCCGACTCGGCAATGCCGGCCATGGCCCGCGCCTCACGCACCCGCGCGGCGGCCATGGCCAGGCTCGGGCTGTTTTGCGTGGCACGTTGCACCCACTGATTGAGTTGCGGATCGCCATAGGCTTGCCACCATTGCGTGGTGGGCCAGTGGGCGTCGTGGGCGGCACTCTGGATGGCTTGGTCGGTGGCCAGGTTATTGGCGTTGAGGGCCTGGCCTTGGGGGGCGATTCCTCCGGTTCCGATGCAGCCGCTGATTGCTAACGATAAGGCCCAAACACTGAGAGTCTTCAGCTCTCTGATGATGTGACGCGGCACGGCAAGCGTATTCCTGAGGTAGTGTTGCGCAAGAGGTGGCGCAATTCTAGGGGGCGGCATGGGGAACGATAAGCTGGCATTCCTGTGAATCTTTGTTACCGTTCAGGCGATAATCCGTTGGTAGGGATCACTGGACGGCGTAACTTTCTGTCACAATTTGCTATCTCCCCTGAGAACACTCCATGGACACTTTGCAAAACATGCGCGCTTTCAGTTGCGTGGCCGAAGCCGGCAGCTTCACCGCCGCCGCCGTGCAACTGGACACCACCACGGCCAACGTCTCGCGCGCGGTCTCCAACCTGGAAGCCCATCTGCAAACCCGCTTGCTCAACCGCACCACCCGCCGCATCGCGCTGACCGAAGCCGGTAAACGCTATTTGCTGCGTTGCGAGCAGATCCTGGCCTACGTGGAAGAAGCCGAAGCCGAAGCCAGCGACGCGCACGCGCGGCCGGCCGGGCAGTTGAAAGTGCACACCATGACCGGTATCGGCCAGCATTTCGTGATTGACGCCATTGCCCGCTACCGCCGGACGCATCCCGACGTGACCTTCGACCTGACCCTGGCCAACCGCGTGCCGGACTTGCTCGATGAGGGTTACGACGTGTCGATCGTGCTGGCCAGTGAATTGCCGGACTCGGGGTTTGTGTCCCAGCGACTGGGCATTACCTACAGCATCGCGTGTGCGTCGCCGGATTACGTCAAGGCCAAGGGCTGTGCGCAACGGCCGCAGGATTTGCTCAACCATGCGTGCCTGCGGTTGGTGAGCCCGGTGATCCAGCTGGATAAATGGACCTTCAACGGGCCGGAAGGCCAGGAAAGTGTGGCGATCAATACGTCGCCGTTTCTGGTTAATTCGGCGGACGCGATGAAAACGGCGATCACCAGTGGCATGGGCGTGGGGTTGTTGCCGGTGTATGCGGCTATCGAGGGGTTGCGTAACGGCACGCTGGTGCGGGTGATGCCTAACTACCGTTCGCAAGAGCTGAACTTGTATGCGATCTACCCGTCGCGCCAGTACCTGGATGCGAAGATCAAGACGTGGGTTGAATACCTGCGCGGGTCGTTGCCCGAGATTTTGGCGGCGCATCAGGCGGAGTTGGTGGCGTATGAGTTGAGTGGGAGTCTTAGCGGGGCGCGGTTGGCTAACTGACTGGGCTTTGGGGTCGGGTTTTGGGGGGCATATCCGGTATTTGCGTGATGGCCACTTAGGGTTCCGCCCTTACGGCGGGTCACTTTGGAAAAGCCCCAAAGTAACCAAAGGGCTCTTGCCCCACCACTCGGCACCTCGCTTAGGCTCGGTGTGCCCTCACTCCGGCTTGAATCCGTGGGCCGCCGTGACGGGCCATCCATGGCCCAACACGGCTAACCCGGCGTCCTGCCGGGTTACCCACGGATTCAAGCCTGCGTTCGGCCAGCGTGGTTTAACGGGGCGCCTAAGATCAAGATCAAGATCTACAGCACGGCGGCCTAGTAGCCGACCTGAGTGGTTAGATCAAAAGCGCAAGCGAGGCGGCCTGACAGCCGACCTGATCTTGAAGGCTGAACTCAATCAAAGGTGGGAGCTGGCTTGCCTGCGATGGCATCTACTGGTTATGCCTGATACACCGAGGTGTCTGCATCGCAGGCAAGCCAGCTCCCACAGAAAAGCAAAAGCAGAGTGGTGGTGGAGGCTGAACTCGGTCAACTTGTGGGAGCGGGCTTGCTCGCGAAGGCGGTGGGTCAGTGACACATGAGCTGACTGACACACCGCTTTCGCGAGCAAGCCCGCTCCCACATTTAGAACTCTGTGCATCAGATGGAAGTGTGTTGCTGTGCGGTTGCCCTGCTTTTGCTTCAACCACTCAGGTCGGCTTTCAGGCCGCCGTGCTCTGCTTTTGATCTGCTTTTGATCTTGATCTGACAGGCCCCATCAACCACGCTGGCCGAACGCAGGCTTGAATCCGTGGGTAACCCGGCAGGACGCCGGGTTAGCCGCGTTGGGCCATGGATGGCCCGTCGCGGCGGCCCACGGATTCAAGCCGGAGTGAGGGCACACCGAGCCTGGGCGAGGTGCCGAGTGGTGGGGCAAAGACCTTTTGGTTACTTTTGGGGCGTTTGCCAAAAGTGACCCGCTGTAAGAGCGGAACCCTAAGTGGCCGTGACCGCAGCAACGGATATGTACTCAACCGCTCAACCAAACAGCACCAAAAGGCTCCCCCCAATCCCCCAAGAATGTTAGCGTGCTTAGCATTCTTCCGTAGTCGATGAGCCCGCCTGCAATGAAAAAGACCGTCCTCGCCTTCAGCCGTGTCACCCCGGAAATGATCGAACGCCTGCAACAGGATTTCGACGTCATCGCCCCCAACCCAAAGCTGGGCGACATCAACGCTCAATTCAACGAAGCCCTGCCCCACGCCCACGGTTTGATCGGCGTAGGCCGCAAGCTCGGCCGTGCACAGCTCGAAGGCGCAAACAACCTGGAGGTGGTCTCCAGCGTGTCAGTAGGCTACGACAACTACGACGTGCCCTACTTCAATGAACGCGGAATCATGCTCACCAACACCCCCGACGTACTCACCGAAAGCACCGCCGACCTGGCCTTCGCCCTGCTGATGAGCAGTGCACGCCGCGTGGCCGAACTGGACGCCTGGACCAAGGCCGGCCAGTGGAAAGCCAGCGTCGGCGCGCCACTGTTCGGTTGCGATGTACACGGCAAAACCCTCGGCATCGTCGGCATGGGCAACATCGGCGCCGCCGTGGCCCGGCGTGGACGCCTGGGCTTCAATATGCCGATCCTGTACAGCGGCAACAGCCGCAAGACCGCGCTGGAACAGGAATTGGGCGCCCAGTTCCGCAGCCTCGACCAATTGCTGGCCGAGTCGGACTTCGTCTGCCTGGTGGTGCCATTGAGCGACAAGACCCGCCACCTGATCAGCACCCGCGAGTTGGGCCTGATGAAATCCAGCGCGATCCTGATCAATATTTCCCGTGGCCCGGTGGTGGACGAGCCGGCGCTGATCGACGCCCTGCAAACCCGGAAGATTCGCGGTGCCGGCCTGGACGTGTATGAACAGGAGCCGCTGGCCGAGTCACCGCTGTTCCAGCTGAGCAACGCCGTAACCCTGCCGCATATCGGCTCGGCCACCCACGAAACCCGTGAAGCCATGGCCAACCGCGCCCTGGACAACCTGCGCAGCGCCTTGCTGGGCCAGCGCCCGCAGGACTTGGTGAACCCACAGGTCTGGAAGGGCTGACACCTCCCCCCGGTGGGAGCGGGCTTGCTCGCTCCCACACACGCCAGCCCTGCATAAATCCGGTTAAAGCCTGACGCGCCCAAGTCGATAACCCTCTATAGATCGTCATTCCTGATCCACAGAAGGTTTTTATGTCCACCACCAAAGCCCGCGCAGATTCACTCTCGCTTCTGCTCTTTACCTTGCGCAGCGGCAAGCTGATGGCGATCAACCTGCTGAAAGTCAGCGAAATCATCCCCTGCCCGGGGCTGACCAAGCTGCCGGAGTCTCACCCTCACGTCAAAGGCATCGCCACGCTGCGCGGTGCCTCGCTGTCGGTGATCGACCTGAGCCGCGCGCTGGGCGAAATGCCCCTGGAAGACCCCAACGGCGGCTGCCTGATCGTCACTGACGTCAGCCGCTCCAAGCAGGGCTTGCATGTGCAGGCGGTGAGCAAGATCGTGCATTGCCTGACCACCGACATTCGTCCGCCGCCGTATGGCTCCGGTGGCAACCGCTCGTTCATCACCGGGGTCACTCAGGTCGAAGGCGGGCTGGTGCAGGTGCTGGATATCGAAAAGGTCATCCACGGCATCGCCCCGGCACCGGTTGAAGCGGCGCCCACCGACCTGACCATGGAGGAGGCCGAAGTACTCGGCAATGCGCGGATTCTGGTGGTGGACGACAGCCAGGTCGCCCTGCAGCAATCGGTGCACACCCTGCGCAATCTCGGCTTGACCTGCCACACCGCACGCAGCGCCAAGGAAGCCATCGACGTGCTGCTGGAACTGCAAGGCACGGTCGAGCAGATCAACGTGGTGGTCTCGGACATCGAAATGTCCGAAATGGACGGCTACGCCCTCACCCGTACGCTGCGCGAAACCCCGGATTTCCAGGAGCTGTACGTGCTGCTGCACACTTCTTTGGACAGCGCGATGAACAGTGAAAAGGCTCGCCTGGCCGGTGCCGACGCGGTGCTGACCAAGTTCTCTTCGCCCGAACTGACCAAGTGCCTGGTGGTTGCCGCCCAGACTGTGGCGCAAAAGGGCTTGTAACCGGTGAGGCAATACTTCCACCTGTTACGCCGCGACCTGACTAGCAACCTGCCCGCTCCGCAGTGGCCGGCCGATACTCGGCTGGGTCATTACCGTGATGAACTGGCCCCGGCGATTCATGCGGTGCTGCGCATGACCCAGGAGCAGGGCGGCGGCCGTGTCGCCAGCCTGGCGCAATGGCGCCAGCAGTTTGTCACCGATGCCGAGTTCGACCCGACGCTGTGCCTGGTGGTCAGCAACGCCGAGGGCATCCTCGGTGTAGCCCAGTGCTGGACCAGCGCGTTTATCAAGAACCTCTCCGTGCATCCCTGCGCCCAGGGCCAGGGGCTGGGCCGCGCGTTGTTGCTGCACAGCTTTGAGGTGTTCAAGCAACGCGGCGAACCCTACGTCGACCTCAAGGTGCGCGAAAGCAACCTGCGCGCCCGACAACTGTATGAAAGCGCGGGCATGGTTTTTGTGCTGCGCGACCGGGTGCCCGAGGACTGACAGGCACTGGCGCATAACTTGCTTCGCAAGAGGCAGAACAGTGCATAGAGGCAAAAACCCGTCACTGTTCAAGAGTGCCCTCTGACCTTGCCTGGTGACAGATCCTCCATGAACACTCACTTTTCCTGCGTGGGTTGCGGCAAATGCTGCACCGACCATCATGTGCCCCTGACCCTCGAAGAAGCGCGGCAGTGGGCGGCTGACGGCGGTAACGTCATCGTTCTGGTGGAGGGTTTTCTCGCCGATGGCCTGGGCTTGCCCCTGCAACAGCGCGAACACGCCGAGCGCCGTTCGGTGGTGGTGCCCAGCGGCAATACCGAGGCGTTTGTGGCGATCACCTTTGCCGCTTACAACGCCGGGCGCTGCCGGAATCTTGACGAAGACAACCGCTGCAACATCTATGAGCGCCGCCCGCTGGTGTGTCGCATCTATCCGATGGAGATCAATCCGCATATCCCACTCAACCCTGGCGCCAAGGACTGCCCGCCGCAATCCTGGGAACAAGGGCCGGCGCTGATCGTCGGCGGCGAATTGATGGACCTGGAATTGGCGCAGTTGATCCAGCGCTCGCGCCAGGCCGACCGCGATGACGTGCAGACCAAAGAGGCCGTGTGCGCCCTGCTGGGCATTTGCACCACCGCGCTCAAGGGCGATGGGTTTACCGCCTACCTGCCGGACATGAACGCCTTTGCCCAGGCGATGGAGTTGGCGATCGATCAGCCCGCCGTCGCCAACGAGTGGGTGTTTCATGTGTCCGGGCTGGATATTGCCGAACAGCTGCTGGATGCCGGCGCCAGGATCGCCACCCAGGTGCCGGCCAACTACGCGTTTATTTCCTTGCGGGCGTCATAGGCCCGCCGCCTGCGAGGGTTTACAGGCTGGCGATACACTCGATTTCGATCCGCGCATTCAACAGCAGTTTGCCGGCGGCAAAGGTGGTTCGGGCAGGAAGCCGGCCTGCGGGGAAATAACTGGCATACACCTCGTTCATTGCCGGGAAGTCTTTGACATCGGCAAGAATCACCGTGCATTTGGCTACCCTGTCCATCGCCAAGCCCTTTGTCTTGAGTGTGCCACGCAAGTTTTCCAGGGCCTGGGCGGTTTCTGCGCGAATGCCTCCGCGCACCAACTTGCCATTTTCATCCAGGCCCAACACGCCCGCGAGATACAGGGTGTGCCCAACCTGCACCACCTCCGAGTAAGGAAACCCACCCTGCGCCGGTGTGTAAATCATCCGGGCCGATGCGGATTCAGCCGCAGCGGGTGCCAGATAAGGCTGGGTAATGGCCGCGTATTTGCCACTGTCCTTCAAACGCTGCAGGGCCTTGTTCAGCGCCGCGGTCAATTGCGGGTCGGTTTTGCGCACCGCAATGGCCGGGCCGCTGCCCAACAACTCGTCATTGATCACTGGCCCTGCGAAGGCAAACGCTTTGCCTTGAGGGGTGTTCAGCAACGCCTGGGTGATTTCAACCGTGTCTTGCAAGGTCGCGTCCAACTCACCGGCCTTCAAGGCCTTGATCAGCTCGGCATTGAGGTTGAATTGACGTACCTGCACCCCTTTGGGCGCCCACCGTGCCAGCGCAAACGCGGCTCGACTGGTGCCCGTCAGTACGCCCACGCGTTTGCCCCTGAGCGAATCGGGCGTGGGTAAAAGGCTGGAACCTGTGGGCGCGACCAATCGGCTTTCAAGGGCATAGAGCGGATGGGTGAAGTCGACTGTTTCGCGCCGTGGCGGCGTCGCGGTCATCGGCATGATGGCGTCAAAACGCCCGGCCTGGAGCGCCGCAAGGTTGGTTGCATAAGGCTGATCGACCCACACGCAGCGGGCGTTGAGCTCAGCACACAAGGCGTTGCCCAGCTCGATATCCAACCCGACGAGTTCGCCTTGCTCGTTGCGATATTCAAATGGCGGTACATCCGCCTCGACGCCGAAGCGGATTTCGCTCCACGGGTTTACCGGAGGGGGAGCCACCGCGCATCCGCTCCCGGCCAACATCATCAGCGCCAGCGCCAATATTCTTCTTGTCGTAGTCATAGACCTGTCCTGTTCAAAAGTGGTGTGAGACGTCCGTGCTCTATCACTCACGGCCCGAACGCACCCGACGTTCTAACAAGCACTGACTGGTCTTTAACTACGACACGCCTGTTTGTTTCATAGGAGAATTCCCAAATTCAGCCTAGACGCTTTTTAGCCTCAGCGCCGTCGGCCCCAGAACTCCTGCGCAAGCAGACGTAGATCTTCCGCCAGCGCCGCCACGTCACCTGAACTGCACTGGCTCTGCTGCCCGGCGCTGACGGTGGCTTCGCCGGCATTGCGGATGCCGACGATAGTGCGATTGATGTCCTCGCTTACCGCGCTCTGCTCCTCTACCGCCGCGGCAATCTGTTGACTCATCGCGGTGATCTGGGTGACACGCTGGCTGATGCCATCCAGCGCCGCCGCCGCCCGCTGTGCCTGCTCGACACTTGCCTCAACATGCTCGCTGCTGTGTGACATGGCTTGCACCGCATCGCGGGCTCCGCCTTGCAGGGTGCTGATCATGCGCTGGATTTCATTGGTCGATTGCTGGGTGCGCTGAGCCAGGCCGCGCACTTCGTCGGCGACCACGGCAAAACCACGGCCCTGCTCGCCAGCCCGCGCGGCCTCGATGGCCGCATTGAGGGCCAGCAGGTTGGTCTGCTCGGCAATGGTCCGGATGACTTCCAGCACGCCGCTGATTTCACCGCTGTGGCTTTCCAACTGCTGAATCACTTCGGTGGCGCGCGCCAACTCCTGAGATAAACGCAACACCGCATCACGGCTTTCGTCGACGCGCTGATGGCCTTCACGGGTTTCGCTGCCGGCCTGGTCCGCGGCCCGGGAAGCCTGCAGCGCATGGTCGGCAACCTCGGCCACGCTGGCGGCCATCTGATGGATCGCCGCCGCCACCTGATCAGTCTGGGCCTGTTGACCGAGCCTGCTGGCGTGACTGTTGTGCAGGTGCTTGACCAGGTGCGCAGCATGCCCCGCCAACCGCTGGGACGCATCGCCGATGCGCCCGACCACCGCGCCCACTTGGGCTTCGAGCATTTGCAGGGCGAATTCAATCTGCCCGCACTCATCCCTGCGCCCGGTATAGATCGCCTGGCTCAACGGGTTGTCGGCGATCAATCGCGCGCGTTGATTGAGTTGCGCCAGGGGACGCATGATCGCTTTGATCCCGACCGCCCCGATCAGACACCCAACCGCCGGCGCCAGCAGTTGCCAGGCCAGCGAATAAGAGGCCAGGCCCCGACTCAACGCCCACGTTACCGCGCAGCTGCCGACCACCCAGGCCGACAACTTGAAGCCCATGCCGAGCGTCGGCAGCCTCTGGTGTTTACCCGCGCGCAGCTGCGCATAAGCGTGTTCTGCCGCCGCCACCGTGCGCGGGTCCGGCTGGGTGCGCACTGACTGATACTCCACCGTCGCCCCTTCGCGGGTGACCGGCGTGGCATAGGCGCTGACCCAATAGTGGTCGCCGTTCTTGCAGCGGTTTTTCACCATGCCCATCCAGGACCGGCCACTTTTGAGGGTCCGCCACATGTGCGCAAACGCCGCAGGCGGCATATCGGGGTGGCGCAACAGGTTATGTGGCGAACCAAGTAATTCGTCACGGCTATAGCCGCAGACATCGATGAAATCCTGGTTGGCGTAGGTCATCGCGCTGGTCAGGTCGGTGGTTGAGAGGATATTGGCGTCGGGGGCAAAGTCCACATTCCGACCGGTGACCGGCAGATTGATCTTCATGGATAAGCGCGCTCGTAATTATTGGAGGAGTCGGCAGGGCGTCGACTCTAAGCGCACTCAGGGGGCGAACACTGATCCAGCTCATGTTCCGCGCAATTAATTAGCCATCACTGGTCGGAAGGCGGCTCGTTCAGATTGTAGGGCTGCACGATGCGTTGGTATTCACCGCTCTGGCGCAGTTGTTCAAGCGCTCGGTTGAGGTCCTGGCGCAAGGCGGTGTCCGGTTTGCGCACCGCGATGGCCGCGCCATCACCCAGCAGTTCAGCCGACACGACAGGACCCAGGAAGTCGAAATCCTGGCCCTGCGCGGTGTCGAGCAGTGCCTTGCGGATTTCCACCGTGCCTTGCAGCGTCGCATCGATATGGCCGGCCACCAGGCTGCGCGCCAATTCGTCATTGAGCCAGAAACTCTTGATGATGACGCCCGCTGGCGCCCACTTGATTCGAGCAAAGGCTTCGCGGTTGCTCCCCAGCAGCACGCCAACCCGCTTGCCCCTGAGCGACTGCAGCGTCGGCATCAGGCCTGAGGTCTTGCGCCCTACCAGCCGAGTGGTGAACGGGTACAGCGTATCCGTGAAATTGACCCATTGGCGCCGCCTGGAGGTGGGCGCCATGCCCATGATCGCATCGAACCGCCGGCCCTCAAGCGCAGGAAAACTCTCCATCAGGACCTGATCAACCCAGGTACAACGCACACTGAGTTGCTGGCACAACGCGTTTCCCAGGTCGATATTGAGCCCCACCAGTTGATCGTGCTGGTTGCGGCTTTGGAACGGCGGGAATTGCGCGGCGACCGCGAAACGGATCTCGCGCCGTGGTTCGTCAGCTGTTGCAGGCGTGCAGAAAACAGCGGCCAGCAGGGATAAGGCAGGCGCAACACAGACACGTATCGAAACCACAAGGTACGTCCTTTTCCGGAAAGTCCAGCGTCACCACGCCCCGGCGCAATCCACCCGGGGCGAAGCAAATGCTGTGCAAGCTTTCAAGAAACGGTCGTGCACCTGCAATCAGAAACATCAGCGAGTGATGTAAGGCAATGCCGACAAATAGGTGACCGATTACTCTCAGCGTTTACCCATCGAACGGCGAGTGCCCGGCGGCGCCATACCTGGCGACTTGGTATGGCCGTTTTTGGCGCCATTTTTGTACCAAGGCTGGGCAGCATTCTTGGCCCCGGCCAGTTCACCCGGCTTGAACGGAAACTTGAACGCCGGGATCTCGGCTTTTTCAACGCTTTCAGCGCTGGCCGGATCGACGAGGTCGGCCGCTTCAACAGGGGATTGTGTCGGGGAAGTCATGGAAGCTCCGGGCATGCAGAAAATGAGGCGGCGGCCGGCTTGCGGGCCGCGCTGGCGCGCAGTATACCTGCGCGCCCCGGATCTTTAACCACCGCCTGTACGAATGGTCTGACTTTACTGACAGCGCTGTCAGTTAGCAGTCACCGTGCTGACCGGGTTGGCGGGCTATAAAGAAAGCATCTTCATTCTCCCACCCCTTTGCCCCGGCGCCTCACCCCATGCACATTCAACGAAAAACCGCCCTGACCGTGGGTGTCCTCGTGGTAGTGGCGATTGCAGCCTGGGCCGTGACCCGGCCCGCCAAGACCAAACTGGCGGCGCCGAGCGCAATTCCGGTGCGGGTGGTGAGCGTCGTGCAACAGGACATTCCCCGTTTTGTCAGCGGCATCGGCTCGGTGCTGTCGTTGCACAGCGTGGTGATCCGCCCGCAAATCGACGGCATCCTCACCCAATTGCTGGTCAAGGAAGGCCAATTGGTCAAAACCGGCGACCTGCTGGCGACCATCGATGACCGCTCGATCCGCGCGAGCCTCGACCAGGCCAAGGCGCAGCTGGGGGAAAGCCAGGCGCAACTGCAAGTCGCGCTGGTCAACCTCAAGCGCTACAAGGAATTGAGCATCGACGACGGCGTGTCGAAGCAGACCTACGACCAGCAACAAGCCTTGGTCAACCAGCTCAAAGCCACGGCGCAAGGCAACCAGGCCGCCATCGACTCCGCTCAAGTACAGCTTTCCTACACCCAGATTCGCTCTCCGGTTACAGGTCGCGTCGGCATTCGCACGGTGGATGAAGGCAACTTCCTGCGCATGAGTGATACCCAGGGCTTGTTCTCCGTGACGCAGATCGACCCGATTGCGGTGGAGTTCTCACTGCCGCAACAAATGCTGCCGACCCTGCAAGGCCTGATCGCATCGCCGACTCAAGCCAGCGTCGACGCCTACATGGGCGCCGACACCGACGGCCAGACCGGCGACTTGCTCGGTGAAGGCCACTTGAGCCTGATCGACAACCAGATCAGCTCCACCACCGGCACCTTGCGCGCCAAGGCCGAGTTCAAGAATGCATCGCAGCGCCTGTGGCCGGGGCAACTGGTGACCATCAAGATCCAGACCGCCCTCGACAAGAATGCCCTGGTGGTGCCGCCGACCGTGGTGCAGCGCGGCCTGGATTCGCATTTCGTGTACCGGGTCAACGGTGACAAGGTCGAGATTGTGCCCGTGCAAATCGCTTACCAGGACAGTGACGTGAACATCATCAAGGGCGTGCAGGCTGGGGATGTATTGGTCAGCGACGGCCAGTCGCGGCTCAAGGCCGGCGCCCAGGTCGAAGTGCTCAAGGAGCCGCCACAAACCATCCAGACGGTAGACGCCAAGGTGCAGCCATGAGCGGCAGCCGCTCGCCGTCGGCCTGGTGCGTCGACCACCCGGTCGCCACCCTGCTGCTGACCTTCGCCTTGGTGCTGCTGGGGTTGATCGCCTTCCCGCGCTTGGCCGTCGCCCCACTGCCGGAAGCGGAATTTCCGACGATCCAGGTCACTGCGCAGTTACCCGGCGCCAGCCCGGACACCATGGCATCGTCGGTGGCCACCCCGCTGGAGGTGCAATTCAGCGCCATCCCCGGCATGACGCAAATGACCTCCAGCAGCGCCTTGGGCTCCAGCCTGCTGACGCTGCAATTCACCCTGAACAAAAGCATCGATACCGCCGCGCAGGAAGTGCAAGCGGCGATCAACACCGCCTCCGGCAAGCTGCCCAGCGACATGCCAAGCCTGCCGACCTGGAAGAAGGTCAACCCGGCGGACAGCCCGGTGCTGATCCTCAGCGTCAGTTCCGACAGCATGCCCAGCACCGAGCTGAGCGACTACGTGGAAACTCTGCTGGCTCGTCAGATCAGCCAGATCGACGGCGTCGGCCAGATCAACATCACCGGCCAGCAGCGCCCGGCGATTCGCGTACAGGCTTCGCCCGACAAACTCGCAGCGATTGGCCTGACCCTCGCCGACGTGCGTCTGGCCATTCAGCAATCGAGTTTGAACCTGGCCAAGGGCGCGATTTACGGGGAGAACAGCGTGTCGACCCTGTCGACCAACGACCAGCTGTTTCACCCGGATGAATACGGCCAGTTGATTGTTTCCTACAAGAACGGCGCACCGGTTCAACTGCGTGATATCGCCAAAGTCATCAACGGTTCGGAAAACGCCTACGTACAGGCCTGGTCGGGCGACACGCCCGGCGTGAACCTGGTGATTTCGCGCCAGCCCGGCGCCAACATTGTCGAAACCGTGGACCGCATTCAAGCCGAGCTGCCACGCCTGGAAGGCATGTTGCCGGCCTCGGTGCAGGTCAGCGTCTTGACCGACCGCACCAAGACGATTCGCGCCTCGTTGCATGAAGTGGAAGTGACGTTGCTGATTGCCATCTTGCTGGTGGTGGCGGTGATGGCGCTGTTCCTGCGTCAATTGTCGGCGACGATGATTGTGTCCAGCGTGCTCGGCGTGTCGCTGATCGCCAGTTTTGCGCTGATGTATGTACTGGGTTTCAGCCTGAACAACCTTACGCTGGTGGCGATCGTCATTGCCGTGGGCTTTGTGGTGGACGACGCCATCGTGGTGGTGGAGAACATTCACCGCCATCTGGAGGCAGGCCTCGATAAACGCGAAGCGGCGATCAAGGGTTCCGGCGAGATTGGCTTTACCGTGGTGTCCATCAGCTTCTCGCTGGTGGCGGCGTTTATTCCGCTGCTGTTCATGGGCGGCGTGGTCGGACGGCTGTTCAAGGAGTTTGCGCTGACGGCCACCTCGACCATCCTGATTTCGGTGGTGGTGTCACTGACGCTGGCGCCGACGCTGGCCGCGCTGTTCATGCGCGCGCCAACCCATCACGCCCACGACAAACCCGGCTTCAGCGAACGCCTGCTGGCCGGCTACGCGCGCAACCTGCGTCGCGCGCTGGCTCATCAACGCACGATGGCGGCGATCTTCATGGTGACCCTGGCCCTGGCCGTGGTCGGCTACATCTTTATCCCCAAGGGTTTCTTCCCGGTGCAGGACACCGGTTTCGTGCTCGGCACCAGCGAGGCCGCGGCCGACGTGTCGTACCCGGACATGGTCGCCAAGCACAAAGCCCTGGCCGAGATCGTCAAGGCCGACCCGGCGGTGGAAGCGTTTTCCCACTCGGTGGGCGTGACCGGCAGCAACCAGACCATCGCCAACGGCCGCTTCTGGATCGCCTTGAAAGACCGCGGTGACCGCGATGTGTCCGCCAGCCAGTTCATCGACCGCATCCGCCCGAAACTCGCCAAGGTGCCGGGCATCGTGCTGTACCTGCGCGCCGGCCAAGACATCAACTTAAGCTCCGGCCCGAGCCGCGCCCAGTACCAATACGTGCTCAAGAGCAACGACGGCCCGACGCTGAACACCTGGACCCAGCGCCTGACTGAAAAACTGCGCGCCAACCCGGCCTTTCGCGACCTGTCCAACGATCTGCAACTGGGCGGCAGCATCACCCACATCAGCATCGACCGCCAGGCCGCCGCGCGCTTCGGCCTGACCGCCACCGATGTCGACCAGGCGCTGTATGACGCCTTCGGTCAGCGCCAGATCAACGAGTTCCAGACCGAAATCAACCAGTACCAGGTGGTGCTGGAACTCGACACCCAGCAACGTGGCAAGGCCGAGAGCCTGAACTACTTCTACCTGCGCTCGCCGCTGACCAACGAAATGGTGCCACTGTCGGCGCTGGCCAAGGTCGACCCGCCCACCGTGGGGCCCTTGTCGATCAGCCATGACGGCATGTTCCCGGCCGCCAACCTGTCGTTCAACCTCGCGCCTGGCGTGGCGTTGGGCGATGCAGTGATCATGCTTAACCAGGCCAAGAATGAAATCGGCATGCCGTCCACCATGATCGGCACATTCCAGGGCGCGGCCCAGGCGTTCCAGAGTTCGCTGGCCAGCCAGCCCTGGCTGATCCTCGCGGCGCTGGTGGCGGTCTACATTATTCTGGGTGTGCTGTACGAGAGTTTCGTGCACCCGCTGACGATCATCTCGACGTTGCCTTCGGCAGGCTTGGGCGCGCTGATCATGCTGTGGCTGCTGGGCCAGGACTTTTCGATCATGGCCCTGATCGGCCTGGTGTTGCTGATCGGCATCGTCAAGAAAAACGGCATCCTGATGATCGACTTTGCCCTGGACGCCCAGCGCGTGCGCGGGCTGGCGCCCGAGGAGGCGATTTATGAAGCCTGTGTCACGCGGTTCCGGCCGATCATCATGACCACCCTCGCCGCCCTGCTCGGCGCGGTGCCGCTGATGCTCGGCTCTGGCCCGGGCGCGGAGTTGCGCCAACCGCTGGGGATTGCGGTGGTCGGCGGCTTGCTGGTGAGCCAGGCGCTGACGCTGTTCACCACGCCGGTCATATACTTGTACCTTGAGAAGTTTTTCCACAGGCCCAAACCAGCGCTGGCGCTGGCGACCACACACTAAAGGCGGGGTCATGCGCGTCCTGATTATTGAAGATGAAGAAAAAACAGCGGACTACTTGCACCGCGGCCTGACGGAACAGGGCTACACCGTCGATGTGGCGCGTGAAGGCGTCGAGGGCTTGCACCTGGCGCTGGAAAACGATTACGCGGTGATCGTGCTCGACGTGATGCTGCCCGGCCTCGACGGCTTCGGCGTGTTGCGCGCGCTGCGAGCGCGCAAGCAAACGCCGGTGATCATGCTCACCGCCCGCGAGCGCGTGGAAGACCGCATTCGCGGCTTGCGCGAAGGCGCCGACGATTATTTGGGCAAACCGTTTTCGTTCCTCGAACTGGTGGCGCGCCTGCAAGCGCTGACCCGCCGCAGCGGCGGGCATGAGCCGGTACAGGTCACCGTCGCTGACCTGTGGATCGATCTGATCAGCCGCAAGGCCAGCCGCAACGGCCTGCGCCTGGACTTGACCGCCAAGGAGTTCTCGCTGCTCAGCGTGTTGGCACGCCGCCAGGGTGAAATCCTCTCGAAAACGGCGATTGCCGAGATGGTCTGGGACATCAACTTTGACAGCGACGCCAACGTCGTCGAAGTCGCAATCAAGCGCCTGCGCGCCAAGCTCGACGGGCCGTTCGAGCACAAATTGCTGCACACCATTCGTGGCATGGGGTATGTGCTGGAGAACCGCAGTGTCGGCTAACTCCATCGCCCTGCGCCTGAGCGGTATGTTCACGCTGGTGGCGCTGCTGATCTTCGTGTTGATCGGCGGCGCGCTGTACCAGCAAGTGGACCGCGGCCTTGGGTTGTTGCCGGGCGCCGAGCTGGATGCGCGCTACAGCGTGCTCGAATCCTCGGTGAACCGCTTTGGTACACCGGACCACTGGGCGAAAATCACCGCCAAACTGAAATTGCTCGGTGAAGAAGACAAGCGCATCCGCTTCTGGGTGGTGAGCAGCGATCCGAACTACGAATACGGCAACCCGGATGCACAGATCCGCGCGTTCGCCGCAGGGCCCACCGGTAAGCGCGACTTGCGCCTGCCGGGGCGCGAGTACCCGTTCAAGGTGTTGGTGAGCCAATTCGCGGCGAAAGAACAGCGCCCGCCGCTGCGCTTTATGATCGCCATCGACACGGAAAACTTCCGCGCGACTCAGCATCAGTTGCTGGTAGCGCTGATCGGCCTGGCGTTTGTCGGCGTGGTGCTGGCGGCGCTGCTGGGGTTCTGGGTATCGCGCATCGGCCTCAAGCCGTTGGGCAAGCTCTCGGATGAAGCGCAGAAGCTTGCGCCGCCCAAGCTCTCGGGGCGCTTGCAACTGTCGCCGTTGCCGCCGGAGTTGAGCCAGTTCGTCAATTCGTTCAATTCCACGCTGGATCGGGTGGAACAGGCTTATTCACGCCTGGAATCGTTTAATGCCGATGTGGCCCATGAGCTGCGTTCGCCGCTGACCAACCTGATCGGCCAGACGCAGGTGGCGCTGACGCGCGGGCGTTCGGCTGAGCATTATTTCGAGGTGCTGCAATCCAATCTTGAAGAGTTGGAGCGGTTGCGCTCGATCATCAATGACATGCTGTTCCTGGCCAGTGCGGACCAGGGCAGCAAGGCCACCAAGCTGATCGAAAGCTCGCTGGCGGATGAGGTGGCGACCACGCTCGACTACCTGGATTTCATCCTCGAAGACGCCCAGGTTCAAGTGCGGGTGCGTGGCGATGCGTTGGTGCAGATCGAGAAAGCTCACTTGCGTCGTGCGTTGATTAATCTGCTCAGTAATGCGGTGCAGCACACCGCGGCGGGGCAGGTTATCGAGGTGAATATTGAGGTGCAGGAGCATCAGGTGGCGATTGGGGTGACCAACCCTGGGGATGAAATTGCCAGCGAGCATTTGCCACGGCTGTTCGAGCGGTTTTATCGGGTGGATGCCTCGCGCAGCAACAGCGGGGCGAATCATGGGCTGGGGTTGGCGATTGTGAAGGCGATCGCTTTGATGCACGGCGGGGATGTGTTTGTGCGCAGTGAGGGTGGGGGGAATACGTTTGGCATTACCCTGCCGGTGTAGGGGATGGTTTGCTGGGGGCATATCCGTTGTTTGGGTGATGGCTGCTTTGGGTTCCGCCCTTACGGCGGGTCACTTTGGAAAAGCCCCAAAGTAACCAAAGGGCTCTTGCCCCACCACTCGGCACCTCGCTTAGGCTCGGTGTGCCCTCACGCAGGCTTTGGACCGTGGGCCGCCG